>JAJZEJ010000329.1 GCA_021828635.1 Chloroflexota bacterium | reverse complement strand
ATGCGTCGCCGCTTCCCAACACAGACCGTTCACTATCAACAGGCTGACTTCACGCGCCCATTGTCCCTGCCGCCACTCGATGGCATTGTGATGGCAAACTCGCTACACTTTGTGCGCAACAAAGGGAGCGTGCTGACTCTAGTGAAAGGCTACCTGAAACCGCGTGGCAGGCTTCTTCTGGTGGAATATAACGCTGATCGCGGCAATCCCTGGGTGCCGTATCCGCTTTCTTATAGCACATGGGAAGCTCTCTCGCTCCGCAACGGCTTTGCCAGTACCACGCTACTAGAGCGCGTGCCGAGTAGCTTCTTGCACGAGATTTATTCGGCATTGAGCTTGTGATACAATCAATGAAGCATACTGTCCTGTAGAAGAGACCAACTTTATGGAATGAGCCAGGAGGATGCATGGAACAAACCACTATTGGAGCAATCATTCGAGGAGACAGAGAGGTCTTCCCGCCTTATCTGTATGAAGCCTACCAATCTACGCGCCGTCGTGCGCCCCTACTGCCTCTGATTGATGTGCCACTGACGCTCTCGGAATTGACCGGCCCTGGACCAGTGATGAGTGCTGTTACACCCGAAGATGCTGATCTTACGCGCAATGCCGGAACTGACAGCGAGGCTATTGGTCAGCGTATCATCGTAACCGGACGTGTCCTCGATGACCAGGGCAATCCTGTACCGAACATGCTGCTGGAAATCTGGCAGGCTAACGCTTCTGGACGCTATTTGCACAAACGCGACCAATGGCCGGGGCCACTCGACCCCAACTTTCTCGGCATGGGTCGCTGTTTGACCAACGAGGCGGGCGTCTATCGCTTCCTGACCATTCGTCCGGGGGCGTATCCCTGGAAAAATCATACAAATGCTTGGCGTCCAGCCCACATCCATTTCGCGGTCTTTGGCCCGTCGATGCTCTCACGTCTGGTGACGCAGATGTATTTTCCTGACGACCCGCTGCACGCGCTTGACCCCATCATGCAGTCCGTGCCAACCGAGGCCGCCCGCCAACGCCTGATTGCCGCCTATGACCATAGTGTGACCGAGCCTGAGTGGGCGCTGGGCTATCGCTGGGATATTGTTGTGCGCGGAGCTTATGCCACGCCATTCGAGTCGGAGGGGCGCTAATGACTACCTGGTTGCTAACTGGCTCACAGACGGTTGGGCCATTTTTTGAGCCTGCTTTATTGCGCGAAGATGCGCGTCGTCACGTGCTGACTCAGCCCGAAACCGTAGGTGAGCGTATCCGCATCGAGGGACGTGTTCTCGATGGCGATGGCTTACCAGTACCCGATGCCATGATCGAAATCTGGCAGGCCAACGCGCACGGACGCTACAATCATCCAGCCGATCAGAGTGCGGCTCCGCTTGACCCCACTTTCGTAGGTTTTGGACGTTCTGGTACCGATGAGAATGGCGTCTACTGGTTTGAAACGATCAAGCCGGGGCGGGTCGTGTTTGACAAGGAACGGCTCCAGGCACCGCATATCTGTGTTACTATCTTCTCACGTGGCTTGCTCAACCATCTTGTGATGCGGCTCTACTTTGCCGACGAAGCCACGAACGCAGACGACCCGGTGCTGCAATATGTTCCTGAAGAGAGACGCTCCACACTCTTAGCGCGACGTGAGCAGCATGAGCAGTATGATACCACGGTCATCTATCGCTTTGATATTATCATGCAAGGCACAGATGAGACGGCATTTTTTAACGTGTGATAGAAGTAATACTGTATGGCAGAATCAATCGAGTTCCTCTATAGCACACCAGCGATGGCCGCCGCCTTCTCGCTCGACGCCCATGTGCGGGGCATGTTGAGTTTTGAGGCGGCGTTGGCCCATGCGGAATCCCGCGCTGGTATCATTCCCCAAAAAGCCGCCGAAGCTATCGCGGCCCGTTGCAAGGTAGAGTTGTTTGATGTCGCGGCACTGTATCGTGAAGCTGTCCTCGCTGGTACACCCGCGATTCCTCTGGTGCGTATGTTGACGGCGCGTGTTGAAGGCGATGCCCAAAAATTTGTCCATTGGGGAGCGACGAGTCAGGACGCCATTGATACGGCTTTGATGCTCCAGATTCGTGATGGTCTCGACCTTCTTATAGCCAAGTTATTGGAAATATGTGCCGCATGTGCAAAGCTTGCTGAGCTGCACAGGCATACGCCGATGGTCGGACGTACCCTATTGCAACAAGCCTTGCCAATCACTTTTGGACTCAAGGCAGCACGCTGGCTGGCTTTGGCGATACGCTTGCTTAGTGAATTGCGTGAGCGGCGCGAACGATCACTGGCGGTGCAATTGGGTGGTGCTGCCGGAACATTGGCCTCGTTGGGAGATAAAGGTCTCCAGGTTGTTGAGCTACTTGCCGATGAACTGAAGTTGCCCATACCAGACCTGCCCTGGCACACTGAACGCGACCGCGTGGCGCAGATTGCTGCCACGCTTGGTATCGTAGCTGGTGCGATGTCCAAGATTGCCAGCGATGTAGCCCTGCTTGCGCAAACTGAGGTCGGTGAGGTAATGGAGGGCGCAGCAGAAGGCAAGGGCAGCTCATCGGCGATGCCGCAAAAGCACAATCCCGTCGATGCGACCAGCGCCATTGCGGCAGCACGACTGGCTGTGGGCGTCGTGCCAGTCATCTTGTCCGCGATGACACAAGAACACGAGCGTGCCGTGGGAGGGTGGCAGGCGGAATGGGCCGCTATTCCTAATCTGTTTTGCTATACATCCGGTGCGATTGAAGGAGTGCGAGGAGCTGTTACCGGCTTACAGATCGATGCTACGCGCATGAAGATCAATCTTGATCTGACCGGTGGGCTGGTCATGGCAGAATCACTAACGATAGCCCTTGCGCCGCATATGGGAAGACCAGAGGCATATCGTATTGTACAGGCTCTCTGTAAGCATGTTACCAGTGTGGGAGAGAATCTACAGCAGGTGGCGCTAGCGGATGAGCGAGTACGCGCCGCTCTCTCACCAGAGGAGATTGACCGCGCACTCGATCCAATGGCGTATATGGGCAGCGCCGATGTATTTATCGACCGCGCCCTCGCCGCCTATAACGAACTGCGTTTGATCTCTATTTAGCTTTTGATCTTCGAGAAGAACGCATAGAGGAAGAGACTTCCATCGAGCGATAGAAAGAGGAATAGTCCATCAGCATCGAGTGGTGCATTGCTATATGGCGTATGGGAGCCTATACCGTTGGGCTGCCCTTGATGCACGCGGGCGAAGACGGCGGACACGTTTGGCAACCAGCCGAGATTGTTGGCATTGAAAGGCCAGTAGACGAAAGCTGCCTCGCCGACAATATTGGCACGTGGCACGAAACCCCAATCACGCGAGTCTGAACTGACAGCGCGATTATCCCCAAGCACAAAGTAGTCATTCGCTGGCACAACGATATTTGTTAACGGCTTGTATGCATAGGGATTACCCTGGTTTTGAGGTGCGACATATGTTTCATTGAGTGTCACGCCATCGACAATCACAGTCGTGTTTTTGACCGTGATGACATCACCAGGCAGGCCGATGATGCGTTTGACATAATCCTGGCTGGGGTCTGGTGGTGCCGCGAAGACGATGATATCGCCACGCTGAGGAGCGTGAAAGAGATAGACCAATTTGTTGACCATGATATGTTCCGTATTGTGGAGCGTTGGTTCCATACTGATACCATCAACATAATAGCTTTGCACCGCGAAGCGCACTACGACAAAAATTAAAATGGTCAGTACGACGGTTTCGACAATTTCGCGTACAAAGCCAGAACGTTTCTTAGGGTTTTGTTTCATTCACATCTTCCTGAACACTATCTATTGTGAAAAATTTCTTCCGAATGCTGCTCTGTATTCTACTCCTGTAATACGCAAAACTGCAAATGGTGGTTCGCTGGCATTTTGCGTAGGGCTAACACAACATTCGAGCCGCCGAAGCTGCGAGCGCCGAGCATGACCACATCGCCATGTAATGAGCGTGCTTCATCCCGAACGAGCATGAGACCGTAATCCGGGTTGAGGTCAGGACAGTGCAGGGTTGGTGGAATGAAGTTCTCTTGTAATGCGAGTAGTGCGGTAATGGTGTCGATTGCTCCTGCGGCGGCATAGCTGTGACCCAGCATGGTACGCGGTACGCTGACTGGCAGGTGTTCCATCTGTGTGCCAAAGACGCGCTGGAGGGCGTCAGCTTCGGCGTGGTCGGCGGCTGGTAGCGCACGTCCATCCAGGCTGAAATAGCCGATTTTGTGAGGGTCAATCTGGCCCTCCTGCATGACCTGTCTGATTGCGCGAGCGTATTGTTTGCCATTCTCTGGCTGTGAACGCCAACCTGTGGCATCGTTGGTTTGTCCATAGCCCACGATTTCGCCGTAGATGATCGCGCCACGTTGCATCGCATGTTCGTACTCTTCCAGGATACAGATGCCAGCACCCTCGGCTAACAGCAGGCCCCTGGCTTGGCGGTCAAAAGGGCAATAGGCACTTGTGTCGTCACCGGTGGTTAACCAGCCGGTTTGGCCCTGCGTCATCAGTACATAAGGATCCAGTGGAGCCTCACAGCCACCCGTGATTAGTACGTCAGCCACGTTGTGACGTATAGCATGATAGGCTGTGCCGAAAGCATCAAGCCCGCCCACCAGATCGTTGACCGGTGTTGTGCAGTAGCCGCGAAAACCATAGAGCAACGCGGCTTGCCCAACATTAGCTACTTGGATCCAGGCAATAGAGGTAAAAGCACTCATGGCACGTGGTCCATCCATATATAGTTTCCTGACCTCTTTAATGGCAAATGCAGCGCCACCAACTGTATTAGCAATGACCGCGCCGACGCGCAGAGGATTTTCTTGCTCCATGTTGATGGCTGAGTCATGCATGGCTTCTTGTATAGCCGCGAGTACCAGATGTGTCATTCTATCGGTACGTTGAACCAGTTTGCGTTCCAGATAGTGTTCTGCTACAAAGTCATCGATCTTGCCTCCAACCTTGAATGGTAGTGTTGTATCAGCTAAGTGGAGTGGTTTAATACCCATTTTTCCCTGCTCGATAGCATGGTTGAATGTATGTTTGCCGATACCATTAGGGGCAACAATCCCTATGCCCGTTACAACGACGCGCCGCTCTGATTGTGCCATCATGGAATGTATCTCCTCCTGAGAATTGGTGCCGCTATAAATGTTAGCGTCGTAAGATCAGGGCGCTGTTGACGCCGCCGAAGCCACTTGAATGGGTTAGCGCAAACTCGAAGTTCGCTGCTCGCGCTACATTTGGCACATAGTCCAGGTCACAACGGGCGTCTGGTTGCTCCTGATTAATCGTTGGAGGAAGCATCTGGTAGTAGAGCGCGAGGGCTGTCACTACCGTCTCAATGGCGCTCGCGGCACCCTGGGTGTGGCCGATCATCGATTTAGTGGCGCTGATGGGGATGTGATAGGCGCTTTCTCCTAATACCGCTTTATAGGCAGCCGTCTCGGCAACCTCGTTGAGTAGCGTCGAACTGCCATGCGAGTTGATGTAGCCAAGCTGGTGCGGCTCAATATCGGCTTCCTGTAAGGTCTGGCGTAATAATTCTTGCAATGGCGTACCATTTTCCGGCAAGGCGGTCATATGATAGGCATTGCAGTTCGAGGTGAAGGTGATCAGTTCAGCATAGATTCGAGCATGTCGTGCCAGTGCGGCCTCGCGTTCCTCTAGCAACAGGACAGCTGCACCTTCACCCATGACAAAGCCATCGCGCTTACCGTCATAGGGACGTGAGGCACGGGCTGGGTCATCGTTGCGCCGACTTAAAGCGTGCATGACGGCGAAGGTATTGATGCCACCGGGGGTAATCGCGGCATCCGCGCCACCAGCCAGCATACGCTCAGCGCGTCCTTCCTGAATGGTCCAGAAAGCCTGTCCAATTGCGCCTCCGCCCGCCGAGCAACCAGTAGAGACCGACATACATGGCCCGTAGAGCTGATGATGCGCGGCTATGACCGACGAAGGAACATAAGCCATGACGATTTTGACCGATGGATGATCTGGTACAAGCGTGCGAGACGTAGAAGCATGGCGCTCAACATATGGACTGTTACCAGTGTAATGTACCCAGATATCCTCGCCTTCCTCAACCGCCGCCATTGCGTTGCCCATGATGACGCCCGTTGTCTCGCGTTCTGCCTCATCAAGTACGGGGAGAGCGCCGTCGGCCAGCGCCTGATTAGCGGCAGCAAGTGCGAACTGTGTGCCGCGCCCCAGGGATGCGATCTCTTCTGGGGTCAGACCTTGCGCTAATGGGTCAAAATCTTGCACCTCACCTGCGATGCGTGTTGAGAAAGGGCTGGCATCAAAACGGCTGATAGGAACGACGCCTGAACGTCCCTGTACACAGGCTTGCCAAAATGCTTCCTTGCCGATACCATTAGGGGCAACTACCCCAAGTCCGGTGATGACGACGCGCCGTGTCATATACTTGGACCCTCCTTGAGAGTAACTCTACCATAAAAACGCCTGCCAGGCTACTTTGTTGCAGTAGTTGTTCTTAACACGAATACCGCTTGTTTTTCTTACACGAATAAGATG
>JAJZEJ010000634.1 GCA_021828635.1 Chloroflexota bacterium | reverse complement strand
CGAGATGACGGTGGAACTGATTCAGCCGGTGGCAATGGAAGAGGGCGTCCATTTCGCCATTCGTGAAGGTGGGCGCACGGTCGGTGCCGGCGTCTGCACCAAGATCGTCCAATAAGCCATTATGACCATTGCGTGGGCGCATCTGTGCGCCCACCATTGTCATATATGGTATACTGCAAAATAGTGCCGTCGTTTTTGTGTGTCATCCCCAGCTCGCAATACGCAGTGTTGGTTGATGTACATATTGGAAATGTCATAGCAAGCCAAGCTTAAAGAAAACGGAGTGCAATATGGCAAGTAAAGGTAAAGAGAACAGGATTGTGGTAACGCTGGCTTGCACGAACTGCAAGAGCCGCAATTATAGTACCTCAAAGAACAAGAGAAACAATCCTGAGCGTCTCGAACTGCGTAAGTTTTGTCCGACCTGCCGGACACAGTACGCGCATCGTGAGACGAAGTAGCGTTTAGTTCATCAGGAACTGCGTGTGAACATGTTGGTTTGAGGAGAAGCCCCTGCGTCAGCCAGGGAGCGCGTCACAATGAGTGTAAAGTAAAAAGTTATATGTGCTGATAGGTGATAATGGTAGACCTATCTGGTATACTCTCCGTAGGAACTGAATCATACTCTTTAATAAAACGAGATGGTGTGTAGGGGTGTGATTTCTCATACCCTATCACTACCCTCGGCAGAGTTCCAGATCGAACGAACTTATCGTAATTTTAGCAGATTATGACAGCATAACAGAGACACTCACTACTGGTCGAGAAAGGTTAAACGTGACAAACAAAATGGCTGAGAAGAAAAAACAGGCTAGCCAGAGTTCAGCGAACAACCGGGTGCAGGTAACTGAGCTAGCGAAGGCACAAAGTAGCGAGAAAGAATCATCCGTGAAAAGTGCTAAAGCGACGGCGAGTGATGAGCAACGCAAGGAGCGCACAAAAGCTGTGAGCAAGCCAGTTCGTCGTGAGACAAGAGGGCCATCCACACTGGAAAGCTGGCTCCGCAACAACCGTATAGGCCGTTTTATGCTCGAAGCCTATTATGAACTTCGCCATAAAGTGACCTGGCCGACATTCGAGGAGGCCAGAAACATGACCGTTGTAGTCATTCTGCTCTCGGCGGCTGTTGGCGTTGTACTGGGCCTAGCTGACTATGGGCTGACACAACTTTTCTTGCTACTGACCAGGTAGCAGCGTCGCCAGGATTCATATGAAGGAAGAAGCCGTGGTTACCGAACACACCAGTGAGAGCGGGCAAAAAGAATCGTCTGAGGCGAAAGCGATTGAACGGGCTTGGTATGCTATCCATACATACTCAGGTTATGAGAACAAAGTAAGAAGCCATCTTGAAGCACGCATTGCATCGATGGATATGCGAAACAAGATTTTTCGTGTCATCGTGCCGATGGAAGAGGAAGTGGAGATCAAGCAAGGGCAACGACGCACGGTACAACGGAAGGTCTTCCCTGGTTATGTGCTGGTCGAGATGATTATGAGCGATGAAGCCTGGTATGTCGTTCGTAACACGCCTGGTGTCACCAGCTTTGTCGGTTCCGGTAATCGTCCTGTTCCTCTGCAAGAGCATGAGGTTAAAACAATTCTGAAACAGGTCACGAAGGAAACCGAGAAGCCCAAAGCAAAGGTCAACTTCGCAAAAGGCCAGAGTGTCCGTGTGATCGATGGCCCGTTCTCAGAATTTATTGGTACGGTCAGCGACATCAACATTGACCGCAATAAAGTTACTGTGCTAGTCTCCTTCTTCGGACGTGAGACCCCGGTTGTCCTGGATTTCCTCCAGGTCGAGAAAATTTAAGACCCGTAGGGGCATGATTGTGTAGGAGTTTTGAAACAATATGGCAAAGCGTGTAAAAGCTGTAGTGCGACTACAGATTCCGGCTGGTAAGGCCACACCCGCACCGCCGATTGGTACCGCGCTTGGTCCGCAGGGCGTCAATATCATGATGTTCTGTAAGGAATATAATGCGCGTACCGCCGAGCAGGCTGGTATGGTTATTCCTGCCGAGATTACGATCTACGAAGATCGCTCATTTACCTTTATTACGAAGACGCCGCCCGTACCCGATCTGTTGCGTAAAGCAGCTAACGTCGAAAAAGGTTCGGCCACGCCCAATAAGGCGAAAGTTGGCTCAATTGACCGTACCCAACTGCGCGAGATTGCTGAAATCAAGATGAAAGACCTCAACGTTCTTGACATTGAGGCAGCCGAGCGCACAATTGAGGGAACGGCCCGTAGTATGGGCATCACCATCACCGCCTAGCGGGTGGATGTAGTAGCATGGGCATCCACGAGGGATGCCACTACATGTATGATGCTGTCGGTGGTGCGATTTGATATAGTGACACCTCTTGTGGGTGCCATGTATCACGCTTAGGACAAGGACAGACAGCCCGCAAGTTACTGCGGTGCGCATTTGCGCAAGCCTCAAGGAGGGCTATAGATGGCAACACATGGAAAGAAGTACCAGGAAGCCGCCAAGCTGGTTGAAGAGGAAAAGCTTTATCAGCTCAAAGAAGCTATTCCATTGCTCAAGCAGATGAACTATGTAAAATTCGACCCGACGGTCGAGGTTCACATGAAGCTTGGTGTCGATCCTCGCCACGCCGATCAGATGGTGCGTGGTGTAGCGATGCTTCCAGCAGGTACCGGTAAAGAAGTTAAAGTACTGGTATTCGCGCAAGGTGAAAAGGCCGCCGAAGCAGAGGCGGCAGGCGCGGATTTTGTTGGTCTGGACGATCTGATTAAGCAGATCGAAGGCGATTGGTTTGGCTTTGATGTCGCCATTGCTACACCAGATGTCATGGGCAAAGTTGGCAGGCTCGGTAAGAAACTCGGCCCGCGTGGCTTGATGCCCAGCCCTAAAGCTGGTACAATCACGATGGACCTCACCCGCACTATCCGCGAGGTCAAAGGTGGCCGTGTTGAGTTTAGGGTTGATAAAACTGCGTTGATCCATGTTCCAGCTGGCAAATTGTCGTTCAGCGAAGACGCTTTGTATTCCAATATTGTTTCGGTCATCGATTCAGTCGCACGTGCGCGGCCAACTGGCGCGAAGGGTACCTATGTGAAGAGTGTTGTACTCTCATCCACTATGTCCCCCAGCATTCGCCTGGACGTACCGTCCGCGTTGGCACTCAAAGTTTCATAAAAATTTGTTTGGTAAACCGGAGACAGCAAGTATACCAACTGGTATCGAAATAGCATCTCATGCTGGCTTGCCGAGGAACATCCACGAGTATACATTTGTCTGACATCGCTATTGTATCTGTGCAACCTTACCCGTAGGGGCGTGATTTATCACGTCCTGGTCGCCGCTCGACGAAGTCGTGTGATAAGGTTAAGGTTTAAGGGCGTCATTCATGACGCCCCTACAAGATCACATATTGATAGATAGCGTGGTTGTCAGCAAGCTTGCATACTTCCTGGCCCTCGGTGAATACACCGGGGGCTTTTTTCATAGCTATTCATTTCGGAAAGGAGGGGAAACACCCATGCCAACAGAGGCAAAAACCAAGACGATTGATGTGTTGGCGGATAAGCTTCAGCGTGCGACCGTGGCTATTCTGATTCAGACCCAGGGTCTGAATGTCAAGGATATGAACGAGCTACGTAGTAAGCTGCGCCCAGCCAAAATTGAGCTACAGATTGCCAAGAACACGCTGCTGCGCATTGCCGCCGAGCGTAATAATATGACGGCTCTGAATAAAAAGATGTTCGAGGGCCAGACCGCCGTGGCTTTCGGTTATGATGATGAGGTAGCCGCCGCGAAAGCTGTCAGCGACTATATTCGTACTTCGAAAGTTGTTGTTCTCAAGTCTGGTATTCTCGGCGGACGCCCGTTGAGTGCCACCGATGTTGAGAATCTGGGCAAACTGCCCGGTGGTAAGCTTCAGACGAAGGCCGATTTCGTTGGAACCGTTCAGGGTCCACTATCTACCACGTATGGTTTGTTGACCGCGCCACTGCGCGACCTGTGTTTTGTGCTACAAGCACGTGCCGATCAACTGAATAGCGGAACATCCGCTGAAGAATAGAAAAGGAGAAATTACCATGTCCGTCGCAAACATCATTGAAGAGATCGAAAAATTGAATGTTCTGGAACTGGTTGAGCTGAGCAAGACGCTCCAGGATAAGTGGGGCGTCAGCGCCGCCGCCGCCGTTGCCGTTGCTGCCCCCGCTGGTGTTGCTCCCGCCGCCGAAGCTGCTGCTCCAGTTGAAGAGCAGACGGAGTTTGATGCCGTCCTTACCGAGGTTGGCCCGAACAAGATCAACGTCATTAAGGTTGTGCGTGAGCTGACCGGTCTGGGTCTGAAAGAGGCGAAGGCCGTCGTTGACGAAGCTCCCAAGCCCATCAAGGAAGGCGTCTCGAAGGAAGAGGCCGAGAAGATCGCCGCCAAGATGGCCGAGGTTGGCGCGAAAGTCACCATCAAATAATATTGGTCAACAAGGTAGAGAGCGATGTATCACTCTATCACTCACTCTCTACCTCGTTGCGTGAACGCATTATCCATGTTATAATGCGTCCATGATTTATACTATTGTTTTGTTCCACCGTGGGAGGTGAATTGAGAGCGTGGCATTGACAGTCGAACAGAAAAAAGAAATTATTGAAAATGCTCGTGTCCATGAGACCGATACTGGCTCACCGGAGGTGCAAGTCTCTATCCTGACGACCCGTATCAACGAACTCACCGAGCATCTCAAAGTGCATAAGCATGATGTCCATTCACGTCGGGGTCTGTTGCTCATGGTTGGCCAGCGCCGACGTTTGCTTGCTTATCTGAGTAGAAAGAGTCCAGAACGTTATCGCGCCTTGATTGCGCGGCTTGGTCTGCGTCAGTCTAAGAAGCAAGGCCGCCGTTAGCTATGGATGCGGTTGGGCAAGCATGAGAACAATGCACTAGATCATGCAGGTTGAACGACGAATAATGAGCAGTAAGCAACCTGTCCGACCGCTACTCCATTTTTCCCTCTTCATCTAATACCTA
The DNA here is from genome assembly GCA_021828635.1 of Chloroflexota bacterium. The sequence goes on along the minus strand of JAJZEJ010000634.1, from coordinate 1,563 downwards.
TGTCCTGTCGCAGAGAGCGCAACTAGAATCAATGCAATAGCCTGAATTGAGCCAGAGAGAGACGCAAAGAGAGTACAATCCCTGAGATGTGGAAGGGTGAGAGCCGATACATGATGAGTAGAGGCCAAGAGCAAACAGCAATGTAAAGAATAGAGCAAGAACACGCGGTACAGCGATTGCCATCGTCAGGTGAAAAAGGCAAGCAATGTCAGGTAGCTGGCCCACTTGTTTGCCCACGAAGCGAAACTGTGCTTGTCGGGTAAAGATTGAAACGAAACGTATGGGGTGTTAATCATCGGAGGAACTATGATTCATCGTCAAGAAGCTGTCATCGGCGGTCGGGTTATGAGCATCGAGACCGGGCGCGTGGCAGAGCAGGCAAATGGTGCCGTATTAGTGCGCTACGGGGATACGGTTATCCTCGCAACGGCGGTTGGAAGTGATGAACCTCGTGAAGGCATCGATTTTTTCCCACTTACCGTTGATGTAGAAGAGCGTATGTATGCCGCAGGTAAGATTCCTGGTGGCTTTATCAAACGCGAGGGTCGGGCTTCAGAACATGCCATCCTCGCCTGTCGTCTCGCAGACCGTCCTCTCCGTCCTCTCTTTCCCAAAGGCTATCGCAATGATGTCCAGATTGTTATCACCGTCCTCTCCGTCGATCAGGAGAATGATTCGGATATTCTGGGTATCGTCGGTGCGTCAGCCGCACTGTCTATCTCAGATATTCCCTTCGCTGGTCCCGTTGGAGCTGTGCGCGTGGGCTATATCGACGATCAGTTAGTCATCAATCCCACAGAGTCGCAGATGGCTAATAGTCGTCTAGACCTGGCAATCGCTGGCACTGCTGACGCCGTGATGATGGTTGAGGCAGGCGCGAAAGAATTGCCCGAAGATATGATGCTGGAGGCTGTACGCTTCGGCCATGAGGCTCTGCAAGATATTATCCGCATGCAAGATAAGTTAGCGCAAGCGGTTAACATCGCTAAGCGCCCCTTCATGCCACCGGTTGCGGATGCGGAGTTGCAGGGCAAGGTAGCCGCGTTTGTGCGCCCACGCTTCGACGAGGCTGTCAACAATTCCGATAAAATGGCACGTTCCAGTGCCTTGAGTGCTGTGCAGGATGATTTAATTGCCACGCTTGGGACGGAGATGCCTGATCGCCTCAAAGACATCATCACCTTCTATGAGAAGGAACTCAAGGCATATGTGCGCAATAACATTCTTGATAAGGGGATGCGCCCCGATGGACGCGACCTCAAGACCATTCGTCCCATCTCTTGCGAGGTTGGCCTGTTGCCGCGCACACACGGCTCTGCCATCTTCACACGTGGGCAGACGCAGGTGCTGAGCGTGATTACGCTTGGCTCCCCTGGCGATGAGCAGATTCTGGATGGTCTGGGCTTTGCCGAGAATAAGCGTTTCATGCATCACTATAATTTCCCACCATTCTCAACCGGTGAGAGTCGCCCATTGCGCGGCCCCGGTCGCCGTGAGATTGGCCATGGCGCATTAGCCGAACGTGCTATTGCCCCCATCATTCCGGCGCAGGATGAATTTCCC
>JAJZEJ010000714.1 GCA_021828635.1 Chloroflexota bacterium | reverse complement strand
TCGCTATACTCTGCTTGACAGCATAGATTAGCCGTGCCATACTTGGCACACGAGCAAGCACAGCGTATCGGCTCACTCAGAAAGTGCGGTGCGTTTATGAGCCAGCAGAAATTGACCTTGCAGGCGCTACCAGGCACAACCTTACGCCGCCTGCGCAATACACCCAGCTATTTTTTTCTCATCTGGCGCTGGAGCATGTGGCTTTATGCTCTCATCATCATTCTAGGCACCAACTTCTCGCTATTCCAAAAACATATCGGCTATATTTTGCTCGTTGTTACTTTTGTACAAACGTTGATCGTCACGCTCTATGCACCTGTCTTGCATATTTTCTTGCCGAAACTTCAAAGCATCCTGCGTCTCCCTCGCCAGCGACGCCGCATTCCGACAGAAGATGAGCAGGTCGATATTCTCACGTCGCTCTCGCAAACGCGCAATATCTACTGGGATACGATCATCTATGGTATCGACTTGATTATTTGCGGCCTTATCATGTATTATGGCGGCGTCTTTGGTGATCCACCGTTTGGCGATGGTTCAGTCTTCTACCGCTACGGCATCTCTACCGTCTTCGCCGCCGGTCTTGCCTATCGCTATCGTGGTGGGCTGGCTACCGCGCTGGGCTACGATCTCTTCGCGCTCTTCGGCATGCTGCTCCCTCCTCCTGGTGCCGAACATCACATCGCCAACGTGACCGATATTATCGGCTCCCTGGTTGACGCTCCGATTACCGCGCTGCTCACAGGCTATGTCGCCACGCTACTCGCCAGCTACGCGCTCAGCAAGCGGCGCGAGCAGGACACGGCACGTCGCCAGCAAGCCTTAGTCCGTGTGGGAGAAACCTTGATGCGCGGTGCGACCGATAGCCAGCATTTACTGCAAAAAAGTGCCACACAAATTCGCCAGGGAGGACATTTTCAACGCCTGACCGTCGCTCTGCTACAACCAGAACAGGAGCAAACAGAGACGACAGAGACGACAGAGCCTATCGCAGTTTCATATATAGAGGATGAGGTTTCAGGTGAGCTGCCATCCAAACGGGATGAAGCAACTCTTCAACAGGTCTTTCATTCGGGACAGCTCAATGCAACCTTTGAGCCATTGCGCAGCATATACGGCACACGCGGCATGCAGGGCTATGGGCTGGCATGCCTCTATGTACCAATCTTCAAGGATGGACAAGTTCACATGGTCATGGGCGCGGAGAGCGTGCGCCAAACACCATTCAATGAACGACAGGAGAAATTCTTGACCATTTCAGGCACACAACTGTTGGTCGTACTCGATAATATTCGCCTCACTGAGCAGATGATTGAGCTAGCGGCAGTCGCCGAACGCGCACGTATTGCCCGCGAGATACACGATGGCATCGCGCAGCTAATTTACATGCTCAGTCTGAATACTGAAACGTGTGCTACGCAGGCTCATCGGATCGCCGAGGCGTCGGATGAGGATACTGAACTACTCTTGCCTCTGGCCACACGCCTGGATACACTGGTAACACTTTCCAAGCAAGCATTGTGGGAGACACGCACCTACATGTTCAACCTCAAACCTTTGCTGAGTGGCACCATGACGCTTGCGCAGATGCTCACCAATCAACTACGCGAGTTCGAGGCGATCAGTGGACTCCATACCCAACTCACAGCCTCCGTGGATGAAGAACAGCAACCAAGCGAGCAGGTCGGAACGGCCATCTTCCGCATCGTGCAAGAGGCACTGACCAACACCTACAAACACGCCTTCGCTAGCGAGGTTCACGTTACGTTACAGCAGCAAGCGACTTGTATTGATGTCTCCATCTGTGATAATGGGCGTGGCTTGCCAGTAGCGGCAGGTGCGGAGACAAAACAACTTACTGATGTACAACGATTTTACTCAGGACGCGGACTACAAGGGATGCGAGAACGGGCGCAGGAATTGGGCGGCACACTCAACATTACGCAACAACCTGGTACTGGTCTCTGTGTTCACGTTCACCTACCCCTCACACATAATGACAGACAGGATAAGAGGAGCTAAGTATGGCAAAAATACGCTTGATGATTGTCGATGACCACGAAGTGGTGCGCCTCGGTATGCGGGCCGCCTTTGAACTGGAAGCGGATATCAGCATTGTGGGCGAAGCGCGTAATGGGTCTGAAGCAGTGGCGAAAGTCAACGTCCTGGACCCACAGGTGATTTTGATGGATGTGCGCATGGACAAGATGGGCGGTATCGAGGCATGCCGCGAGATTAAGAGCCAGCATCCGCAGATCGCTATCCTCATGATTACCTCCTTTACCGATGATGAAGCAGTGATGGCCTCGATTCTCGCTGGAGCCAGTGGCTATCTGCTCAAAAATGTCAGCCGCGCCGAACTGCTCAAAGCCATTCGCGCTGTTGCCGTCGGTCAATCACTGCTTGACCCCAACACCCGTCAGCAAGCCGTTACGCGCATGACCATGCATGGCAAAAGCATGAGTCTATCGCCAGGTGATGAACTGACGGAGCGTGAACGCGAGGTACTGGCGCTGGTCGCACGCGGCTACACTAATAAGCAGATCGCCGAGACACTCTATGTCAGTGAGAAAACGGCCCGCAACCATGTCAGCCATATTTTAGAGAAGCTCGGCCTAGCACGACGCAGCGAGGCCGCCGCCTACGCGGTCGAATATAAAATCGTCCCGCCACGCGAACAGCGTGAACGCTAAAACGGTAGGAACAAAACGAGATTGGATAGAATTCATGCAAGAGAAAATCGAACGCGATTACCTCTTAAACGAGCAGTACAAAAATGCTTCTAATTTGCAGGCGCGTATTCAATTGCACCAACGTTTTGGTACCAACCCAAAAGGTTTGCACGAATGGGTCTTTGACTACCTGCTCAAACTACCGGAACAGCCGATAAAGCGCGTGCTGGAACTGGGTACCGGTTCCGGCATGCTCTGGCGCTGCAACATCCAGCGCATCCCACAAGACTGGCAAATCACGCTTTCAGACTTCTCGCCTGGGATGCTGGCGGAAGCACGCAACCATCTCGGCCATCTGCCTAACCTCACCTTTGAGCAGATCGACATTCAGAACATCCCCTATCCGCCCGCCAACTTCGATCTCATCATCGCCAACCACATGCTCTATCACGTTCCCGATAGAGACAAGGCCATTGCCGAGGTACACCGCATCCTCAAGCCGGAGGGACATTTCTTTGCCGCCACCAATAGCGAGCATAATTTGCAAGAAATGGACGACCTGATTAGGCAGGTTGTGCCAGAGTACCAGACATTCGGAATGCACTTCAATCTTGAAAACGGCGCGGAACAGTTAGCACACCATTTCACGCACATCAATGTCTATCACCTCGATAACGAGCTAGTCGTCACCGAGACTGAGCCGCTGATTGCCTATATTCTCTCTCTACCCATCAGAGCAGCTATGACTGAGGAACGCACAGAGCATCTACGCACGATTATTGAGCAACGCATAGCCAGCGAAGGCGCGGTGCGCATCGTAACCAGAGCCGGAATGTTCGAGGCGTATAACTAATGGTGCAGAGAAGTCATATCTATGGCTCATATGGCTTCTCTATTAAATGGGTAAGTATGGAATCACGGGCAGCGTTAATGGGTACAAGTTCTATGTTGAGCGGTACCATGCCACATGCAAGTGCAAATTCCACATAGCGCCGTAGGGATATAGCACCCTCTGTATCGGCCTCCAAACGTGCAATGGCCGCCTGCTTTGTACCAAGCTTTTCGGCAACTTGCGCTTGAGTCAAACCAGCCTGCCGACGTGCCTGGAACAGAGCATCTATCGCAGATGATAAAAAACTGGCTTTTAGATACGAATGAGCAAACGCATCACCATTATGTTCATCAGTAAGCATTTCAAGCAGAAATTGTGATGAGTTATCAGTGGTTTGTAGATTCTCTTCGCTCATGATCGCTCTCCTTAATTTTAAGCCAGGGGATACACATTGAGGTTGCGATACGACACATCGGCATTAGCCCCCTGGTCGTTAGCCATAAAGGCGACCGTACCGGCGGCAGAGTAGGTTGTGTCCTGTATTTCGGTCAGGTAGACGCCGTTGGCATAGAGCAGGAAAACTCCACCATTCATGATGACCTCTAGCTTATTGGTGGCTATACCCGTCTTCAAAGCCGAAGAGGCCGTCCAATCCTGTAACGTCTGCTGATCTAAAGGATTAGTGAAATCTTTGGATTTGGAAATCTTGTAATCCCCGTTAGCATCAATCTCGAAAAGGTAGCCGGAGTAGACTTGTAAAATGCTACTGGTCTGGGTGCGGAAGAAGAGGCCACCGGAATGGCCGCTATTGATCGTTACATCAACTGTAATCGTGGCATTTTGATAGGTATGGCCCGTTTCCTGGCAACCATCAATGCCAAAACTACTCGTGACATGGTAGCCATCGGACTTGAACAGGCAATGACTGTTCTGATCCCAGTTGGCCTGCTGCGTCGCCGGATTATTGACATTGTTCAGAGTATCTGTGTAGGTTGCTTGACCAGCAGTCGCCGTTTGAATGACACCGGCTGTGGCCTGAGCTTGCGCCACCACTGTCGCGGTCGCGCCTGCGATGGCGGTCGCGGTCGCATTTTGCGCCTGCGCGGTTGCAGTCGCGGCTTGAGCTTGCGCCGTCGCAGTCAGGTTGGGTGTGTTCGTTGGTGTCAACGATTGAGTAACTGTCGCGCTACTGCCAGCAGGCACAAAACCACCAGGATTGCCGCCATTGCCATGATTATAGGTTAGCAGCACATAAACAATGGGGCCAACAACCACCAGAAGAGCAACAATAGCCAGGATGGTCAGCACCCGTGCCTGACGTTGTTGGCGCGTCGGCACATTTCTACGCTGCGCGGGCAGACGTTGGCTACCTGGACTACTTCCAACTCGTTGCAACTGCCCATTACGCCCATCGCTAGAGCGCGGTAAGAGCGAAGCAACGGGCCGCTCCGGCATTGATTGTGTAGCCAGCACGGTAGGTGCATCATAACCAGTTTCATACGCTGATGGTACCTGACCAACGAAAACGCCATTATTCGCTGCTTCGGCCAGTCTTTTCGTCGTCGTGCGCGTGGCGCGACAGAACGCCTCGGCAAATTCGCTGGCATTGGCATAGCGTTGTTCGGGTCGCTTCGCCAACACTTTGAGTAGCACGCGATCTAGCGATTTTGGTAACGTCGCCACCATACTGCTCGGTGCTGGTGGTTGCTTATTGACGTGCATAGCGGCCAGCGCAATCTGGCTATCGGCGCTGAATGGCATTTTGCCTGTAATCATCTCGTAAGCCAGAATACCCAGTGAATACTGATCGCTCAGCTCATCGGCGCGACGATGCGGCTCAAAGAGTTCGGGCGCGACATAATCGGCGGTGCCGAGAACATTGCCGGTGCTGGTCAGTTGCGTGGCATCGCTGGTAGTACGCGCAATGCCGAAATCGGCCACATAACAATTGCCCTCAGCATCGAGCAACACATTGGAAGACTTAATATCACGGTGAATAATACCCTGCTGATGTACATAATCAAGCGCATCGGCAATATCACTCAGGAGACGACAGGATTCACTTAACGAGAGCGTGCCACGGCGGATACGCGCACGCAACGTGCCACCTACCATAAAGGGCATGGCGATATAATACCATGTCACGCCATCAATGCTGGCCTCGCCCGTATCATAAATCGGCATCAGATGCGGATGGTGCAACGAGGCCATTAAACGCGCCTCGCGGATGAAGCGACGCAAGAGGTCTTCGTCGTCGCGCTTGAAGACTTTGATAGCTACGTCACGTCCAAAGACGCTATCGGATGCTCGATACACATCGGCCATACCGCCTTTACCGGTCAATTGTTGTAGATGATAGCGGTCGAGGGTTTGGCCCTCTAAACCTGCCATAGCGATTCTCCTGTGGACGCGATAAATCGCATCCCTACATTACCAAAGGGACATTGCTTCCAACATTCTTATCCTATACTATAGAACGTAAACAGTGCTACTTTATCATTTCAGCCAGCCGCGCCGAATCAGATAATTGAAGAGCGGGTTAATCGTAATGACGTACACGATAAAAAGAACATAACAAAGTGAGGTCAGCACCGCAACAGGCATGAGCAAGGGGATTTGTACTGCTAGCGCCCAGGGAAGTTGCACAGCAATCACGATAGCAACCAGGGGAAATACATAACTCCACCGCAGCCGCCGCCGTAGCATGGCATAGCGCCAGAAGAGCCAGTAGAAGCGATTTTTGGCTTTAAGCGCCAATAACAAGTTTTTGCGTATTTCCGCATCATCTGGCGTCTGCATAAGTGCCAGCCGAAAATGCTCATAGGCTCGCTGAGCATCCAATCTCTGGTTGAGCAGCAATACGCCATAACTGTTATGTACACGGGCATTCTCAGGGTCGAGCTTCAACGCACGCAGATACGTAGCTTCGGCCTGTACCAGATCACCCTCCGCCGCGAGTACACGGCCAAGCATACAATGATAGCGCACATCAGAAGCGTCCAGGTCCAGTGCATGATAGCAATTGTCTTTGGCAGCTTGAGCAGCTTTTTTATGATCCAGATAGTATATG
>JAJZEJ010000326.1 GCA_021828635.1 Chloroflexota bacterium | reverse complement strand
ATGCCTATGTCAATCCTGTCATCGCGGTTGCACTGGGCATCGCCCTTGATGGAGAACATATCACTCTATTAGGCATAATCGCTATGGTTGTGATTCTGAGCGGTGTAGGGCTTGTCTCATTAGGACACAAAGGATAATTGTAAGATAATGGTTGACTCCCACACAAACATTTGCGGGAACCGGCCCATTGTCATGTCTAAATATTAGGCGTGGGTACCATGCATCTCATTTGTGCATGGTACCCACGTATAAGTGTGTCAGGTAACTACTACGAACGAATCTCTTGCAGCATCGACAGATTGATGAAGAGATCACAGCTCTGGCGTAAAGTTGCCGACATTGCTTCATCAAAGGCTGCGACCTCGACACGTACACCGTGGTCGGAACAGTAGTCCAGTACCGGCATGAAGTCGCTATCGCCACTGACCAGCACAACGCAGTCAATGGCGCGACCATCGACCAGGCGCACAATATCCATGCACAGGTCCAAGTCCAGGTCGGCCTTCTTGGCTCCGCTGGCGAAGGTCTTGTAGTTCTTCGTCGTGATACGGTAGCCGAGACCCTTGACTGCTTGCAGGAACATCTGCTCATCGCCAGCCTGTGGGCTGGTGGGACAATACGCATGTGCGCGTATCAGGCGACGGTTGCCACGCAAGAAGTCGAGCAGCTTGCCAAAGTCGATAGAAATGCGCATGGTGCGTGCTGAGTAGAGCAGATTAGCAACATCGACAAAGACACCAACGCGCTCGGTTGATGGGAAGGGTGGGATAGAGACCGAAACATTGGTAGGAGCCTGATTAGCACGGCGCAGTTCAGCTACCATGCGGTCTGTCTGCGTCTGAATGGCCTGCGATAGCACGCTGGATAGTTGGTGAATCGAGGAAGCTGATGCGCCCTCATTTCTATCGCCGCGTGTTGGATAGATTGGCATGCGCTGTGTCTCGGCACGCAATGTGCGTCCTTCACGTGAAAGCATGCTACCACGCGCCGGCGATGGCTCCGGCCCCATGAAAGGACCAGTGTTCTCACCTCCCTGATTCATCTGGCTGACCGTGTAGCCGGAAACGATGGAATAAGGTGAAGGGGTCTGCCCGTTGCTCTTGCTTGCGCCGGCGATGGGGCTGATTGGCGCGGTAGGTGGCATAATTTGTGCTGCTGCTGCTGGCGCTATCGGCTCAGGGCGGACTGGTTCTGGGTGCATCGGCTCAGGACGTGTCGGCTCAACCAGAGGTATAGGCGTGGGAATAGTATTATTGCTATTGATATTGCTAACAGTGCTGACAGTTGGGGTTGCAGGGGTGCCTGGGCGATGGCGACGACGACGACGCCCATTGTTCTTCTGTAAATCAGCATACTCTAATGGCGGCAGATCTTCTGGTGCGATTTCTTCGATCATAGATGATGTTTGCTCCGTAATGGGTGCTATAGTCTCTTGTGTTGATTGTGCAGGTGCGGGGGTAACTGATGATGTTGGTGCAGCAGGAGTGGCCTGCTCTTTTTCGCGGCGCTCCGCTGCCGATCCATGACGGCGACGACGCTCCGGCTCACTACTGGTGGGTGTGCTACTTTCGGTGCTGCTAGCCTCCAGCGTTCCTGGGGCGGTTTGCGCAATCTGCTCGGTCTCTGTCATCAAGGTTGGCTGTGTGGCCTGCTCTGCCGGCTGTGTATCCTGCTTCTCAACGACTGACACAGAGTTATAGTTGTTGGAACCATTATGTCCGTTGCCATTAATAGCACTAGTCTGCCTGACTACAGCCTCTTTTGGCTCTAGTACCTCTTTCAGTTCCTTCGCCTCTTCTCCACGCACTGGTGTTGGCGTTGGCGTTGGCGTTTTGGAGATATTCGTGGTCGCCGGGCGGTCAAAGCGATAGCGCCGTGCTGGACGCCGTGGTTCCTGCTCACCAACGCTTTCTTCGCCTGTTGTCTGCGTGCCGGGCTGCTCTGCTATCGTAGCACCCTGTTCCTCTGTCGGTACCACACTACTACGTGCGAAGCGGAAGCGTGAAGATGGCGTAGTCGCTTGTTCGGTTTGTTCTATAGCCTCGCTTGCTGGAGCCTGCTTTGCTTCAGCCATCTCCTCTGTGACCTGTTCTGGCGAGAGCGTAGACGCGAAGCTTGTTTCTCTAATAGTTGGGAAGAGCGCGAAAGCTTCAAAAGACTCGCTGACACTATCCTGGCGTGAAATGTTCAAGCGTGCTTCAGCTTGACGAAACTCCTCGATGAAGGCAGTGAATGGGGGCAATGTCTCCGACAGCGTTTGTTCAGTTTCGGTAGTGGGAGCTATAACCGCTTCGGCGGCCACGGGAGTCTGCTCTCTATCCTGTTGACTGGCTTCCTCTGGCGCGGACACATCGGCTGTGCTGGTGACGGTAGCTACAACCTCGGTCATAGGAAGCATAGGAATATTGTCCTGATTTGCTGTGTCTGACGTGGCCTGCTCAGCCTGAACGTTGGCGGTGGTCTCTACCTCGGCATCTGCTGCGCTGGAAAGCTCTTGTGGTTGTTCTACTCCCTCGACCATGAAAACCGGTTGTGTTTCCTCTATTGAGATGGATGATGGCTCTACTGCTGTTGGTGGTGTATCGTGTATCCCTTCTGTTGCTGCTAGCTCTTGTTTCCCTGCTGCGGGTGAGTCAGAGGGAATAGAGGAAGTGCCAAAATCGTTAGAAACGGTTTGCTCCTCTGGAGTGACAGAGGAGACAGATGGAGCGACCTCGGCAAGAGTAGAGTCAGCCACGAACGCGGGGACATAGGGCTGCTCAGCGGCGGTCAAATCAGCGCCACTCTGCTCGTCATGTGTATGTTTTGTTGTCACTCATGTCTCCAGTCTCAGTTGCTATGGACCGGAGCGCAGGCTCAATGTAAAAGAATGCTCGACTGGAAGATAGTCGGGGCGGACCTGTTTACTGCTCTGTTTGAATATCGTGCCGGTTCGCCAGACTCATAGAGTGATGGGCAGGAACAAGCGAGATGCACAATGGCATCGCCAGCATCCGCCCCTACGTTTCTCCGTTAATAATCTTCTCACGCTGCGCTATAGGTTATTCGGTCCAGTTTTACCTTTGTATATGCTTGTATATGCTTGTATACACTCGTATACACTCGTATACGCCGTTAGTATTACTCGTTACGTACCCCACCATTGAACGGCGGAACGCGGGTGGGTACTGGACGAACGGCTGCATCGCGTACCTCATTCGTCCCGCTTGTTGGCAGACGATGGTTGTCCTCACTGGTAGTCTGCTGCGGTGCTGCTGATGTTGGTCGTGTCATTGCCTGGTGGGTTGAGCGCCATACTGAGACCATGCGTTCAACCGCTGTCACATTCGAGAAGACTGCCAGGAGGACTAATGCCCACATACAGATACCGGTGCCAGATAAGAGTCCAATAGCCAGAATAATGACACGTTCGGGGCGGGCTAGTATACCCGTGCGGCATTCCAATCCCAAACCTTCAGCGCGAGCTTTCGTGTAACTGACCATCAACGAACCGACAACAGCAATATAGATCAGGGCAATCATCCACATCTGCTCATGGGCAAAGGGCCAGAGTGCGTCGTGAAGGCCCGGATGGCTCAGGGCATAAAAGAGCAGCCCCAGCAGGATGATGCTTTCCGAATAACGGTCTAGCGTTGAGTCAAAAAAAGCTCCAAAGGTGGTGGCAGCGTTACGGACACGCGCCATCGCTCCATCAAACATGTCAAAGATGCCAGCAAACAGTACCAGCAAGCCTCCTATAAACAATGACCCCTGTCCCAGGACTGCCGCAGTGACGAAACTGAGTAATAGTCCGACAATGGTCAACATATTTGGCGATACGCCAAGTCGCGCCAGTGGTCGGATAAGTAGCATGACCAGGCGTCTGGCTTGTTGCTGTATGCGTCTGCTAAACATATATCTATTGTACCATACTTGGCCGATGAGGACTAGCTCTTTTTGGACGGGTATTTCAGAATTGTCAGAATGTCGTATTTTATCACTATGTGTAAACGTAGGGACCGATCAATCGGTCCCTACAGATTATATCCCTTCTGGGGATAAGGCCACGGATTCGATGACGGATACGCCCATACGGCGGTTGGCCTCGCGGCCTTGTTTACTCACACGGTAACGCGCCCAATGCAGATAATCCTGCACATCCCAGAGGCTTCCCCCTGGTGCGCTTAGACCAGCCTCGATAGTGGCACGCACCCCCTGGGCGCTTTTGCCCTCGAACCACGTGCAACCACGCCCGATAGCATTCAGCGTGTGTGCATCGCTATTGCCCAATTCCGGCAAACCGTAGATCGCACGATTGAACCACATGGCTCGCTGATTGGCATAGATGCCGCAGAAACTGGCATTCCAGGTCTCAATTCCATCCAGCCAGACATCTTTTGAGGCATGAATACGATCTAACACAGTACGCGGACAACTATGGCGGAAAAGCGGATGCAGAGGGTGCGCTATCACCGCCATCCCTCCCTGCTCGTGTATCAGGTCGATACTGCGCTCCATGCTCAACCCTGGCTGAATACGCTTCTCAACAAAGAGGGCCAGTAGATGACCTGATAGGGTGGAGATTTCTTCACCAACGATAAAATCAAAACGGTAATTATCACGCTGCCAGAGGTCGCGGGTGCGCAATGAACCCTCAATCACATCATGATCGGTGATGGCAATCACATCGAGATTGGTGCGGTTTTGTGCATAATCCAGAATCTGCTCAATAGTGCCAGTGCCATCACTATACGTACTATGCATATGGAGATCGGCTCGCCCCAACTTTCCGGCCATCATGGCCTGCTGAGCCGTCATTTGTCTGCGTTTCTTCAACATCGTGGTGCCTGCATTATTTCGTTCAGTGATAAGTGTGGTCGCGCTATTGTGCTTGATGGTAGCCATGAAACTCCTTCTCTACCTTGCTTTTGAAGAGAAACACACATCCTTCTCCACTAACTCTAGCATACCCAGGTTAAGGATCAGACTTAAACAGTTGTAAAGATTTGTTAACGCTTCGCATAGCATTCGCGGATAGAGAGAATGGCTCACTCTTCAACCGCAGCCTCAGCCTCCATATCGGTGAAGGCTGCCCCTACCGGCAACGACTCCATAAGAACGGAGGGATCGAGCAGGCGATCCAGATGCTGGAGACAGCTCTGGAAGCGTTGGTAATTCAGTGAACAGTAGACCTGCCGACCTCTGCGCTGTGTCTCTACCAGACCTGCACGCTTCAAACGGCGCAGATGCCAGGAGACGAGCGGCTGACTAAGATGCAGCAGGTCGGTCAGTTCTGTGACGGTAATTTCGGTGGAGCGGGTCAGGTGATAGACGATGGTTATGCGTGCTACATCGGCTAGAGCCTTCATCATTACTTTCAATTCGTGCCAGTCGTCCACTGTTGCTCGCTCTGCTTCCTGCGTCGCTTCCCCACCGTAGGGGCGTGATTTATCACGCCCTGTATCAGGGGGATAAACGCATTGTCATATAAACATCTGTTTATATTTTAGGTCAGTATCGACCGGCTTGTCAAGGGTCATAGCACAAGTGCAGGACGAACTGCTTGCAACGCACAATGTAGAAAAGCGACAAGCCTTCATCTGATGTAACAGGTACTTTCTGGCTATACAAGAATGACAGAATTTCTTCATATTTGTGATACACAATGGCACAAAAAAAAAGATAAATTAGTGTGTTTTGAAACATTGGTCGGTATTAAAAATTCATAAAGATGTCTGTCACCACTTGATAACCCCAACAAGCTCATGTTATAACTATTTCTGTCAACCTCATCCGGTGAGGTTGGTTTACCAGCACCATCACCGTCTCGTCGTTCTGTCTTTTTTAGCAAGAAAGGAGCTTTTTTACCAAGAACGCTGGTGCATTTTTCCCTGACACTCTGTCATCTTTACGTATTGTCATCCTGTATACTGCGATCTGTGATAGTTTTTGATACTGTTGACAAAGCGAGGTTTTTCGATGATTCGAGATCCGAGGCCATTTCCCGAAAATTCTCCACCATCTGCATCATCGCCGCAGAGGCTCCGTGGACAGTTCCACATGACCAAACGCCGTCTCTTTTATCTGGTGTGTCTTGGCGTTCTGCTGCTCTTCGGCGTGATTGGAGGGTGGAGTGCGGCCCATGTGATTTTCCAGACCAAAGCCGCTAATCCACCGCCCTCCATGACCGTGCGGCAATTTTTACAGCAAGGCACACCCTACCAGGCATCAATCAACCCGCAGGTCTTTCCTAACGGCTCGCAAGCCTCATCGTTCTGGAAACTGCCGACAACACAACCGGCAAACCTGCCGAGTGCCGAGCCAGCGACCATGACGGCAGTGAGCCAGACGCTCAGCACGTCGTTTCTGAGTGCCGTTCCTGGTGCTACCAGCGTGGCTCCTATGCATCTGGTAGGCGGTGATGCGCAAGAGTCACGACTCGAAGTCATCGTTCCAGCAGGCGCACTTAATACCAGCAGTGCGACGACGACAGCCGGCGGTGTGCCACAAGGGTCGCTGACGTTGAGTTTGAGCGAGGTGCATGGGTATTTCTCCACAGCCACTAACGAGCTAGGTGCCTATCAACTGCACCTGACTGAT
>JAJZEJ010000439.1:2039-6600 GCA_021828635.1 Chloroflexota bacterium | reverse complement strand
GTTGACCGGTACCGATATAGGCCAGATCGGCCAGTATGTGAACCTCGTGTCCCTGGTCACGCTGGCGACGCAAGACGGCGTGTAAGGCGTTCAATTCGTCAGCTGTGTAGGCGAAGGTGGTAGGATTGTTAGTGATGGTCAGATAGAGAACGCGAATGTCGGGATGCGCGTTGAGCTGTTGATCCAGTTGCTCTGCTGTGAGCTTGAAGGAATGCTCCGGCAATGTTGAGAAACGATACAACTGGTAGCCATAAGAACGCGCCTGCCACTCCGGCGTATTGAAGCCGGGTTCCGGGAAGAGAATACCCACCTCGTGTTGTCTATGTTCTCCTTGTTCACGATAGAGCAAGTGTATAGCGCGTAGCACTTTGTCGATGCCATCCATCGCGCCCAGGCTCAGGTAAAGCTGTTCGACGGGAACGGCAATGCCCCACTGTTGCATCTCCTGGGTCAGCCAGCCGCGCAAGATGGGGTTGCCGACACCATAGATATCGTAGATGCGTGGGTCAAAATGCTGTTCTAGCAAGAGGTGTTCGCACTCCATCATCTGTGAACGTAGCCAGAGATAGCTTTCGCCACTAGCTGTATAGCCATGCAGCTTCTCACCTGGGAGAGCCACACCCAGTTCGTCGGCCAACAGGCGATAGTCGCCGCGCCCACCAGCAACGCCTTCGCACTCAATAATCTGGCGCACGTTGATGTCGCCGATGGTGCGATTGACAATTTCTACTTGAATCAGCTCCTCCGCAAAATGGCGTTGACGACATTCCTGTGTCAGTTCGGCCACGACCCGTGCCATGACGCGAATGGGGCCAGCGCCTTTCATCAAGAGCGGGCGATACTTGACGAGGAGTTCGTGTCGTAGTTGTCGCAGTTGGGAACGTTGTTCGTCTATAGAAAGTGTTGTATTTGTGATCGTATCCGTTGTGTTTTGCTGAGATAGCACTGAAAGTTACTCCCTTCTGAATTGCGCGAAACGTAGCGCCACTTCTCACCTCGTGAGAAGTTGTCTCGCTGGTCAGCACCGACCAGTTTTGCCATAAGAAGTGTAGCACATGCGCTATAATGCGACAAGGTAAGAGGACAAATCAAAACGAAACGAATCCATCACCAAACCAATCCATCACCAAACCAATGTTTCACGTGAAACATTTCATTGTAAAGGAAGGTTAACATGTTAGAGGGCAAGACGGTGGTAATTACCGGCGCGGGTCGCGGTATCGGACGCGCCCTTGCGTTGGGTTTTGCCACACAAGGGGCTATTGTGGGTATCCATTATGCCCATGCTCACGAGGAAGCCCAAGCAGTGCAGCAGCAGATTATAACGCAAGGTGGACACGCTGTACTATTGCAGGCCGATCTCGCGCAACCGGGGCAGATTGAGCGGCTGACTACTGAGGTGCAGGAAAAATTGGGCATGGTGGATGTCTGGATTAATAATGCCGGGGCCAGCACCAATTCGTTGGACATGGCAGGACGGAGTGAGATTGAGATATTTGAACAAGTGATGCATATCGATGTGCGTGGTACGTGGCAATGTTCGCGGCGCATTCGCCCTACTATGCGCGAGGGCAGTTGCATTCTCACAATGGGCTGGGATGGTGCGCTTGGCAATATTCCTGGTATGACGACGCTGACCTCGCAACTCTACGCCATGAGCAAAGGAGCTGTGATCTCGCTGACGCGCTGTCTAGCCACCGAGTTCGCGCCCCATGTGCGTGTCAATTGCATCGCCCCTGGCTATATTGAGAACGAGTGGGCGCAGCGCCTGCCTGAAACGACGCGCCAGCGTATCGCTAAGCGCAATCCGCTCCAACGCTGGGGAACGCCTGATGACATCGTGCAGGCCGCGCTCTATCTATCTTCGCCCGCCGCCGCCTATATCACTGGACAGGTGCTGGTGGTAGACGGCGGCACGCTGATGCGCTAACAATGTTTCACGTGAAACATTGTTTAGCCTTCGACAAAAAATCCGTCTTTGACAAGCTGAGTCAATTTCGCAATATCGGGTGACAATGTGCGATCATGATCGAGCATGGGAATATGCAGACGCACCTTTTCATAGGCTTGCAGCACACCCGTTCCGGGTTTGAGCGGTTTGCGGAACTCTAACATCTGGGCCGCGCAGAGCAGTTCAATTGTCACTACCTGTTGTGCCTGCTCAATGATGCGCAACAGTTTGTTGGCGCTGGTCACACCCATGCTGACAAAATCTTCCATGCCTGCCGAGGTCGGAATAGAGTCGATACTGGCGGGATGGGCCAGAATTTTGATCTCGTTGACCAGCGCCGCAGCCACGTATTGTGCGATCATGAAGCCGGAGTTCAGACCAGGATTGGGCGTCAAGAAGAGTGGTGCGCCGCCTTCATCCCAATCGTGCGGACCCATCAGGCCGTAGATGCGCCGCTCCGCGAAACTTGCCAGTTGTGTCAGCGCGATACCTAGCATGTCCAGCGCCAGCGCCAGGGGTTGACCGTGAAAATTGCCGCCGCTCAATACGTCGCCATCCTCCGGGAAGATCAATGGATTATCGGTCACAGCCCCCAGTTCACGTTCAAAAATCGTCTCGCAGTAGTGCAGCGCGTCACGTACCGCGCCGAGAACCTGTGGGGCGCAGCGCATCGTATAGGGGTCTTGCACTCTAGGGCAATCCTCGTGGCTATAATTGATCTCGCTATGATGCACGAGGGCGCGTAGATGGGCCGCGCTCTCCATTTGTCCGAGCTGGCCGCGCCGCCGATGAATGCGCTCGTCTAATGGCACATGGCTACCCATCAGTCCCTCGATACTCATTGCGCAGGCTACTTCTGCCGTCTCCAGCAGCGTCCAGGCATCGGCAATTGAGAGGATAGCGATAGCTTCCATTAAGTGTGTACCGTTGATGAGAGCCAGTCCCTCTTTGGCTTGTAGTTGCAAGGGTGCCAGTTCGATCAGACGCAACGCCTCGCCGCCGCTCATACGCTGACCCTGATAGAACGCTTCGCCTTCGCCGATCAGTACGAGGCCCAGGTGTGCCAATGGTGCCAGATCGCCACTAGCTCCCACGGAGCCACGCGAGGGGATGACTGGATAGACATCGGCATTCAGTAAAGCGACCAGGCTACGTACCACGTCCACGCGCACACCGGAATTGCCACGCGCCAGACTGGCCGCCAGTAGCAACAGCATGGCGCGAGCAACCTCTTCGCTCACCGCTTCGCCCACACCTGCCGCGTGGCTACGCAGCAGATTATGTTGCAGTTCGACCAGGTTCTCTGTTGGAATACGCACGCGACTGAGGTGTCCAAAGCCCGTGGTGACACCATAGACCTTGCGCTCTTCCGTCGCCAATTGCTGAATGAGGGTGCGTGCCGCCTCAATGCGTAGCACCGCCTCGTCGCCCAATACGACCCGTGCGTGCCGACGAGTGACGGCGAGAACGTCCTGGGGTGTCAGGGCCGCACCTTGCAGCGTGACGTGTGAAGGTAAATCTGATGTTGTTGTATATGCTAGCTTCTGCATAGAAGACCATTCCTTTCAAGGCATCTTTGCCTTGTAGTCTAGCATAACCGAGAAAAAGTTGCTTGTAAAGAGCCGATGTTTCACGTGAAACATTGAACATTCCTTTGTGTTATACTGAGGTACGATTCATACCTATGTATAGGGAGGGTTTTTATGGCGACCAATCCATTCTTCCCAGAAGCATCGCGTAACTGGCCGAGTCGGGGTGGCGCGATGACGGAAGAGGCATATCACGAACTCGAACGCCTTACACCTGATCGCAAATATGAATACATCGACGGTGTGGCGTATATGATGAGTGGCGGGAGCGTGGCGCATGATCGCATTACGTACAATATGCGCTTCGCGTTGGATTCCCAATTGCAGAATGGTTCTTGCACCGCCTTCGGCGTAGATGTACAGGTGCTGGTGGGCATGAAGAAAAATGGCAAGCGCCACTTTGTCTATCCCGATGCAACCGTTTCGTGCGATAGTGACGACAGAGAACCCGATAACACGCTGATTGAGTCACCCCGCGTGGTCGTGGAGGTTCTCTCGCCAAGCACAGAGGCGAAGGACCGTGGTGCTAAGTTCAAGGCATACCAGCAATGCCCAACGGTTCAGGAGATCGTGCTGGTCAGCCAGTTCGCTCCACATGTCGAAGTCTGGCAAAGGGAAGAGCAAGGTAGCTCCCGCTGGCTCTACCGACACTATGGCCCCAACGAAACTATCGGACTGTATAGCATTGACATTACCATTGAGATAAAAGATATTTATCGCGGCCTCAACTTCGCCGAACCAGACGAAACGTAGAGGCGTGATAAATCACACCCCTACGAGTGTTTGGATGATGCGTAGGAATGATGTTTCACGTGAAACATTACTCTTGTGAAACGCTATTGAGCAAGCGCAGGACGCGGATACCAACGCCATCAGCAAACGTGTCACGCATATTGATACCATAGTTGGCGAGGACAACCACCCCTGTGCGACTCTCTTTGACAAAACCCATATAGCATTGATAGCCGCCCGTAGCCCCGTTATGCCAGTAGATGCGGTAGCTTTGCTCTGCGTCCACATC
>JAJZEJ010000439.1:0-2029 GCA_021828635.1 Chloroflexota bacterium | reverse complement strand
ACCGCTGCCTCTTCGCACTGTACCTCGTGGCACATCCGTATGGCATCGGTCAATGCTGTTTGCTTTTCAGCGAGATTGGCCTTGAGGAAGATCAGCAGATCGCTGGCGGTAGAACGCAAGCCGCCCGCGCCGACCAGCACGGCTAAATCCCAGTTAGAGGTTTTGTGTCCACCAGCCGTGTGTGGCGTCGCCAACCGTTCGCGTTGCTCTGGTGAAAGCGCGACGCTGGTATCGAGCATATGCAGTGGCTGACAAATGCTCTCTTGCACAAACTGCTCATAAGAGATACCGGCTTTGCGAGCCAACAGGTAGCCCAACAGACCCGCGCCGAGATTGGAGTATTGATAGGTATGGGACGCTGTTTTTGAGTCGGGACGATAGTGGGCCAGATAACGTAGGAGTTGCGCTTTGCCATAGGCAACATAGGGATTGCGCGGATGTTTGAAATATGACCAGATAAAGTTTGACGGTAGACGCGGCAGACCTGATGTATGGGTCGCTAAGCTCCGCAGTGTCATCTCTGTCGGTAAATTTGGGCATTCCGGCAACAAATCTCTAACAGGCGTATCTAGTGTGACCAGACCCTCCTGTACCATTAGCGCCAGCAACGTGCTGGTAAAGACTTTGCTAATCGAGCCGATCTCGAAGACGCTGGCCTCGCTGGGACGTATCGGATGTTGCTTATTCAATGTGCCATAGCCAAAGACCTGCATCTGCCCTTGCTCCAATATGCCGATTACCAGCGCGAGCTGTGACTTGCTCTCCAATACTGGAGCCACAATTTTATGCAATGCCTCTTGTATCATGAGCCTATCCAATCCTTTTACGAACGAAGATTGTTGCTGATCTGTGCGATTGGCGCGATAACCAGTAACACTACTGTTACGATCAGCAGTGGGGTAGTGAGATACATCGTCAGCCTTGATAGCATAGACGGAGCCAGTAGCACGAAAAAGTAGAGGCATTGGGCCAAACCGGCATATTTGCCCCAGACTGTTGAGCCGAAGCGCACCGGTCGGGCCAACCAGAAATAGCTTAGTAGCGCCGCTAATAGCGGCACAATGAAGCGCAGCAATATGAGTAGACCCACCCAGAGCGGTAGCACGTTATTTTGAATGAGGATGATGGTGAGGGCCAGATAGAGGCAAAAATCGGTCTCACCATCGGCGATCTGCCCCAATTTGCTCTGTGTTCCCGTGCGCCGCGCCACCTGCCCATCCAGAATATCTGTTACGACACCCACAATAAAAATGCCTAATGCCAGCCCTGATGGCGTTGCCAACCCTCCCACTAAGCGTGCCAACAAATAACCCGCGCACAACCCTCTAAGCATCGTCAATGTATTGGCAATTCCCACCGTCGGAAGTATCGTGGTTGTGTCATTTTTGTCTGCTAGAGATGAGGGTTTATTCAATCCCAGATGCCAGAAGAGATCGCTTTGTTGCCAGACGACACAAAAGAGCAGCCCTGGCAACAACCTCAACATCACAATACTCCCTTCTGTCAGCGCGGTAGCGAGCAGAATGCTCAGCATCAACACGCCGATGAGCGCCGTGAGACGTAGCCAGGAGCGCATCAGCGTGGGATGATCGGCAGCGGTGGCGCAGGACATCTGCCAGGAGCGCACCAGAAAACGCCACCATGCCGCCGCACTAAACTTCTCCTCGTGCAGCGTCGTCAGCAAATCGACCACAAACTGCTGCTCACTTTTGAGTGTTTGTGACATTTCCCATCCTTCTAGTATTGCCATAATGTTTCACGTGAAACATTCAGACGTGCTTTTGTTAGAAATACAATGTTTCACGTGAAACATTCCTCTCTCTTATGCTACGAAAACGGACTGCACCAGGTTCACGCCAAAGTGATAGCCGATTTCGTGGTAGTCGCGGATCGACCAGAAGGCTAGTTCGCAGCGTTTGCCGACCTCGACGCTACCGATCTCTTCGTGCAGAGCCATAGCCCGTGCGCCATTGATCGTTGCCGCCGTCAGCGCCTCTTCTAGCGACATACCCATCTCTGACATAGCAAG
>JAJZEJ010000330.1 GCA_021828635.1 Chloroflexota bacterium | reverse complement strand
ATGCACGTGCCACGTTCACCACATTATGAACTGGATTATATCCGTAGCCTCTGGCAGTATTTTCCTCAGTTTGCCTTGCGTCCGGTGCATTTTGATGTCGCGTTGAGCGATGCACAAACGCTACACCAGACGACACTGGAATATGTCAAAGAACATAACTTAAACTCGCGGGCCACACGCGAGATCGCGGATATTGCCTTGCGACTGACGGGTTTCAAGGGGCGTTTCGCCGGATTGCAGCCGTGTAAATACTGTGCTGAAGCAGCACGGGAAGGCATGGAGCGTTTCAAGCAGGCGCAACACCAACCCGTGTAGGGACCGGTTCACCGCGTCCGTGGAATTGGGTCCGTGGACCCAACGTGTAGGGACCGGTTCACCGCGTCCGCGAATTGGGTCCGTGGACCCAACGTGTAGGAACCGATTGATCGCGTCCGTTGTTGCACCCGAACACAAGAAGAACGAGGAACAATTATGGGTACTCCACAAAAGCGCACGAGTAGGGTAGGAACACGAGAGCGTAAAGAGGTGGATGTCTTTTCTGACATGATGGCTGGAGCTTTTACACAAACAGATGAAAGTGAAGCTACCAGCTTTGTCGATACATTCACAGCCTACGCAGCGCCCGCAGCGCCTGTTGTTCAACCATCTCAAGTTGAACCATCTGAACCTGCCAGTTTAGGCGAGCAGCTTGCGCAACGCTATGGCTTTAAGCCTTCAAAAGAACAAACCTTTGACATTCCTGTCGAGCGAGTACTCGATAGCCCATACCAGGAACGTGAAGAGCGTAGCCGTTGGACCGAGCGGCAGAAGCATGAGTATGAGCGTCTACGGGCAGCCATCCGCGAGGGGTTGAACGAGGTATTCTTTGTCGCGCCCCATCCTGAAAAGCCCGATTACTTCTTTCTGGCCTATGGTGGTCATAACCGGCGCGACGCCGCACGCGAGGAAGGTCATACCACGATCCCTTGTGTTGTCATTCCCTATGATGATACAAACGCGCAAGATCAGGAGAGAGTTGGTTTTGGCACGGCCTTCGAGAACGAGATCAAGATTCCGATGACGTTGGTTGAGCGTGGCCGTCTCTACCGGCGGCTGATGGAGAAGCATAATCTTTCACAAGAGAAACTAGCCCGTCGCCTTGATCTCACACGCGATGTCATCAAGAATTGCTTGATGGTCGCGGAAAGTGCCGATGATGTACGCGAATTGGTGCGCCACCTGGATGAGGGTGGTGGTGTGCGCCTGGCGCGTTCGCTCAATCGTTTGAATGATCTGGCTGCTATCTATTCCGATCAGGATGCACCCCGTCTTGCACGTGCGCCTCTGATTGCCGCTTATCGCGCTGGCACCATGAAAACCGAACTGATAGAAGCGTATATTGGCGAAATATTGCGTCTGGCCCAGCTTCAGCAACCAGCCTCTATCGTCACTATTTTGGAAACAGTCTTTCATCCCGTCTCTGCCGCAGCCTCGCCAGGTAGCTATGTTAATGCGACACCTGATGCGAAGATACACGAAGCACCTCTAGCGTTTCCAGAGGTGAGTGGCGAAAATCTCGCGCTGGTTTATCAGCAACCGGTGATAACCCCGTCGGCGGCTGTTCTAGCCACCGCAGTAAAACAAGAACTTGTTACACAACCGACACAAGCAACCGATGAGCTAGCAAGTGAGAAGCACGTTGGGTCCGAGGACCATTCTATCAGAGTGGATGGTTCGCGTTCGCCTTTCGTCTCTAGCATTCATGGTAACCAGCTCGCCGAACAATCGCAACGCTTTGACAAACTGCTCAAGGCGCAGCGATACTTTGCCGCCTACTGCAAGCTAGCCAAAGAGAGCGAGAGAGGCGAGCAAGAAAAACGTGTTCTGGCTGAGTTGGACGAAGCGATTCATGAAGTGCTGAAAGTGATGGACAAACAGGATTAAGTTGGGTCCGTGGACCCAACAATGACAATTGGGTCCACGGACCCAAGATGTAGGGACTGATTGGAATCGCATCTGCCTACGTGAAACACACGAACACCAGGTCGGACGCGATCAATCGGTCCCTACGTTTTAGCGGCGAAATGGCAATATCAGGTGCAGATCGCCAAATTCGTGCCAGAGATAGCTTTCGTGTAATGCCTCGGCGTAGGTGCGTTCGAGATGTGCGCGTCCCGCTAATGCTTCGAGCATCCACAGATGGGTGGCATGTGGCTCATGGAAGCCTGTCAGTAGACCGTCTATCGCTCGAATACCGCGTTCGGGCGTGATAACCAGTTGCGTCCATCCTTCGCCACCATGTATTGTTCCCAACGTATCGGTAACACTTTCCAGAGCGCGTACCACGGTTGTGCCAACAGCCACGATGCGCTTCCCTGCTGCTCGTGTCGTATTCACCACGTGAGCTGTTTCAGTAGGTACGCGGTAATACTCGTCTAATGGCGGCTCATCTTCCTCAAGGCTGGCGACGCCCGTGTGCAGAATGAGAGGCGCGATCTGCACACCGTGCGCAACCAGGCTCGTGATTAATTCGGCTGTAAAAGCTCGACCAGCCGAGGGCATCTCCGCGCTGCCTACCTCCGTAGTGTAGACCGTCTGGTAATAATCGAGCGGCCATTGTTCTTTGACATAGCTGTAGCGAATAGGAAAGCCGTGGTGTGCCAGGTAGGTTTGCAGTGGGCAAGGCAGAGCGAAGGTAGCGGTCCATAGCCGATGCTTGCCAGAAATCGCATGCTGAGCGCCATTGTGGTAAGGAGCATGTAATGTTACATGGGCGTTGTCTTCGAGGTGGAACGTTGTTTCAGGCTCTATATCATAAAAAGGTCTGCTTGCTTTGCCATCTAGCGCACGTACCTCTACAAGCCACGTATCTGTTGATAGATGAGTGGAAAGGTGTATTTCGCAGGGCATACCGTCCATGCGTTGTGCATGGAGAGCGGCATTCATTGTGCCACTGGTGTTGATGACCAGCACATCACCAGCTTCAAGAACATCTCCTATATGGCGGAAGCGCGTATGGACAATGGAGTTATCAGAGAGATACGATACCATTAGCCGTGCTTCGTCGCGTGCTAGACCGTGTGCCTCTGGTGGTCTGTCGGCTTCGAGTGCGGGCGGCAAGGTGAAGTCTAGCGTATTGCGATGGTTGTAATCTATCTCTGGTGGATGGAAAGATTGTGTCATTGTATTTCCTCTGTTGGCAGTGATCGTGCTAGGTAGCGCCCACTCGGATAAGAGCCATGTAAGAGAGCTAGCAAACCAGGGACACTCACCTCCGGCAACGGGCGATCACTGATATCTTCACCTGGAAATGCCTGCTGATGCATCTGTGTACGCATATCACCTGGATCGACCCAATAGACGCGCCACTGAGGATTCTCCGCAGCCAGGATGTGTGAGAGTTGCTCAAGCGCCGCTTTGCTTGAGCCATAGCCGCCCCAACCAGCATAGGCTTCACTAGCCGCATCACTTGTGATATTGATGAGACAGGCTCCCTCTGGCAAGTAGTGTTGGAGGAGTTGAACGAGTGAGAGTGGCGCGAGAGCATTGGTCTGATAAACCTGTTCGAGGGTAGCAAGTGGATAGTCTAGCAACGCTGGTTGGGGACTTGGACCCAGAATGCTTGCGTTATTGATCAGCGCGTCAAGGGAACCAACCTCCCGCACTGCCTCAGCGAGTGCCTGCCGATGGGTTGGGTCGGTAATATCGCCGGGGGCAGCGATCACCGAGGTAGAGCGTGCCAGTTCACGCCGTGCCTCTTCCAGTTTCTGTGCGCCACGTGCATCGATTATGAGTGTCCAACCTGTTCTGGCTAATTGGCGGGCTAGAGCCAGCCCCAGGCCACGCGAAGCCCCTGTAATCAGAGCGGAACGAGTATGTGAAGTTGCCATGATCTCTTTTCCTTTTTTGGTAGGTGATGTAGGGACCGATGTAGCGCGTTCATCACCTATATCTCTATTGGTTTCAATGAATATGTATGATACCGAAAACAGAGCGTGTGGACATCAGACGAGAGGACAGCTTTCGCGCTGTTCTTTTGGACAGCTTAGGAAGCGCAGATGTAGTTGGGTCCGTGGACCCAATGATATGGGATGATGATTGCATCCATATGTTGGTAGTAAGTGTTGGGTCCGTGGACCCAATGTGTTGTGGGTGCTATGCTCATATGTTGCAGATGGCGTGCGTGACAACCATGTGTTTGTAGGTGTTGGGACTATTTTATCGGTTGGTACCATCCGATATACTAGAAATGAGGAATAGAAAAATCCGTCCTCCTGGCGTGTAAGGCATTCCCCCCTGCGTTTCAGTACAGGAAGGTCACATAGTTATGATACAAGCCACAGCCAACGATATGTTGGGCAAACTCACCCCTTCGTCTTCCCTCGTCAGTGCTTCGTTAGAATACGTCGATACCTCGATTATAACGGTTATCGAACGACTCTTCCCCAGTCCAATGAGTCGGCCAGGCATGAAAAAAGGTCGTGATGTCAGTGGCGGCATCGAGTTTCTCGCCCGTTGTCTTGGCTTCGCAACAGTCAGGCAGCAAGCGATGGAGATAGCGAGCTTCTCCGATGTCGCGGTCATAGAGTGTCAGAGTGTTCGTGAGTTAGCCAGACACATCCGTTGCGCGTATGAAACTACCTATAAATATGTCACGGTCTTTTGTGCGCTCAAGCTCTTCATAAAGCGGGACGTAGGCGGAAAAACCTGCCTCTACTTCCCACTGTGCCACTATGAACTTCCGCCACCTGACGCCCTGGACCCATTGATTACGCAGGCCCACGCACAGGTCGCGCAATGCGCTCATCGTGTCAAAGTGCGTTTGGCACAACTTACCTGTACCTCCTCATATGAGACAGATCAGCGACGCAGTATGCCTGTGCCTCCCGTCTCTGTGCCTCTTGTGCTGTCCCCGCCTGCACCTGTCCCCGTACTTGTTAGCCTGTTGGATACCGTGAAACAAGCATTGCAAGATATTCTGCATCAAGCCAATGACTTTGAGACGCTCACTACGAGCGTTGCCACCTTTTTAGAATGCTGTAAGAATCAGCAAGACCTTTCCGCGCCAGAGTCTACCTCTTGCGCCGAACAGGTAGACTTTTGTGAGAGAAAAATCTACCAACATGAAGAACATATCAACGAAAAGTCTACCTGTCTACCGGTTGTACTGCCTAAAGAAAGTAGATTAGTCGAACAACAGGTAGACTCTGAGGTTAAACAGGTAGGCTGTGAGAGCAAACAGGTAGACTCTGAGGTCAAACAGGTAGACTCTAGAGCCGAACAGGTAGATTCCTGCGCGGATGAAGCTCTTAACGGTAACGTTATTACTGTTATAAAAGAAACAATAACGTTTAACGTTAGCCTGCTCGCGGCTCTTTGTTGCCGAAGCTTTGAGGAACCGGTCAGTAAGCGCGGCATCTACAAAAAAATCTTTCGGGACATCGGTTATGATGCACCGGTGGTCACGGCAGTTTACATTTATGTCCTTGTTCATTGGCAGGATGGGACGGTGCGCAATCGGGCGGCACTGTTCCTCCGGCGCTGCAAAGATTGGCATCAGACGACCATACCCTCGGCGGCTCTCGCGCTGGTCGAACACTACGGACACTACTCTCCGACCCAATTGCTCAAGGTACTGCAACATGGGGAACCTCCCGTAGCGCCCGCGCCTTCTATAGCGAAGTCTCCTCATACAGATGTTGGCGCTGGTGCCGTTGAGAAAGTTGGGTCCACGGACCCAATCAAGCCCGCTCCGCTGCAACAATGCCAATGCACTGACCAGAAGATGCCGTTGGTTCCGCGTATTGCGCTCAAAGCTGCTGGCGGCATGACGCTGGAAGATGCACAACGTCTGATCCGACATCTCAAAGATGATCGGCGCGTTGGTTTATGCCGTATGGGGCTGGCGGCGCTCGCCAATGGCTCGTATGCCGTCATGATCGACGATACGCGACCTTTCTCCGTCAACCCAAATCAAGTAATATCAAGTTTCATTGACATTTATCATAACTCATGGTACAACCTTATAGAGGACGTTTTCTAGGCAATGCATTGTCCTTAAAAGCAGATAAAAGGAGTGGCAATCAGCATGTCAGTGATGCCATCAAAGATGGGGCCACGAAAAGATAGTGCGACAAGTCATACGGGGTCGTCTGATATGACGCATCAATCGTCAGCCGCGCAAAGTGGAGCGGATGTGAAGCGAGCGGGATTAGAGGGCGTGATTGCTGCTACCACCGCGCTGAGTCAGACGGATGGTACTACCGGTCGCCTGGTGTATCGCGGCTATGATATTCATGATCTAGCACGTCATACCACCTTCGAGGAAGTAGCCTACCTGCTGTGGTTTGGGCATCTGCCGAATCAGCGCGAACTGGCCTCTCTACGGGCGCGTCTCCTCGCTGAACGCATACTATCTGATACCGTGTTGACATTGCTGCGTCATCTAGTAGAAAGCGTGGATGCTGTAGAGCCGATGGACGCGCTACGAGCCGCGATCTCCACCTGGGGCGCGATGGATTCAAGGACGCCCCGATGTTCGGCCTTGATCGACATGTCTCGACGCCGCGGCCAGGGCTAGGCAAAGTTGAGCAATTAAATGCCCAAGCTTCCATCGATCGAAA
>JAJZEJ010000246.1 GCA_021828635.1 Chloroflexota bacterium | reverse complement strand
AGCCAGTGCGACCGAGATGATCGCCGCCCTCGGTTGCCTGGATCAGATGGTGGGACGCTCTCACGAATGCGACTATCCGCCAGAGGTGCTGAAATTGCCACTGGTCAGCACAGTACAGATCAATGTTGAGGGTAGTAGCCGTGAGATTGATGCCCAGATTAAACAATTGGCATACAACAAGCAGAGTGTCCAGGAAAACGCCTTAAAAGCACTGAGCATTTATCGCATCGATGTAGAACTGTTGCAACAATTGCAGCCTGATATCATCTTCACGCAGACACAATGTGAGGTTTGTGCCGTCAGCGAGCGCGATGTGATGCAAGCCTTGCGGCAGGTGACGGGCCTGCAACCACGTATCGTCTCACTAACGCCCTATCGGCTCAGCGACGTGTGGGAAGATCTGCTGCGCGTAGGACAGGCGCTTGGACGTAGTGAGCAGGCACAACACCTCGTTGAGAGCTATCAACAGCGCCTTGATAGACTGCAACAGCTCACGAATAATCTTGCCGAGAAGACAGGTCGGCCTCGTGTAGCAGTGTTGGAATGGCTTGACCCATTGATGGCAGCGGGTAACTGGACACCTGAACTGGTAGCCTATGCCGGTGGGAAAAACGTTTTTGGCGAAGTGGGCGTGCATTCACCCTGGCTCGCTTGGGAAGAACTACGCCATGCAGACCCCGATGTAGTGATTCTTTCTCCCTGTGGTTTTTCGCTTGAGCGTACAATGGATGATGTGCCGCTTTTGCAGCAGCATTCTGGCTGGTCAGAGTTGCGTGCGGTGCGCAATGGACGTGTCTACGTAATTGACGGGAATTATTATCTCAATCGTTCGGGTCCGCGCCTGGTCGAGTCGGCTGAAATGCTGGCATATGCACTTTGGGAAGAAGATGTAGAAGTAGAGCCGGAAGCGCGTTTTTTTCAGCGAATCGTCAAAAGCGCCTAAAAATGCCGTAGGGACCGATGTATCGTGTCCGCATTGCCCAAGCATCATAACATCCAAACGCGGACACGATACATCGGTCCCTACAGTATTTGACCGTTGTTACTCCTGGCGGCGACGCGGGGCAGAAGCCCAGAAGAGGCCGAGGGCCGCGAGAATGAACAGGAAGATCATGAGTGTCATGACTCCATTCACCACACCGGTCACAGGCCATTGGAAAGCTGCCGCGCCGATCAGGTACAGCAACCATACTACACCAAGCGCCGGAAAAATAAGCAAAATATTATAGCGTGCATTAGCTGAGAGAGAGCGGCGGCGGCGTGACGCAGATTCACGCGCAACAACTTCAAAATCTGTATCGAGTGGCTCCATGAATACCTTTCCTTTTAATAAAATCCATATATGTTTTAGCTTCCCCGTCCACACACAAAATAGCACATGAGCAGGTACGCTCAAAACGGATGATACAGAATGTATGCCCAGGTAATCAAACCAGGGATAGCAGTCAGGCCATCACCTATGATGGCCTGCTTACCTTTCTGTTCTATTATAGTCCTTCCATCTGCTTCGCGCAACCGCCAACAAGGGAAATAAAAAAAGGCCCAGATGGCCGGAGATCACAGAGAGACGGAAGCAGTAGAAGGACAATTACTCACAGGTTGTGATGCGGGATTATGGATGGCGGGAAGAGTAGCAGGCGATAGAGAGCGAAGCATTCTGAAGTAGCGGCGTAGTTCACGTAGATTTACCTGGTACATATCACCATCAATCGATGTGGAGACATGTCCTTCGGCTATTGCGCTACAGAGATCAGCAAGAGTGGGGGTACAGTCGGACATTAAGACACCTCCCTACGGACTACTGTGAAGCTTTACCGGCAATAGAGCTACCCGATGGTTTATAGCCTCTACCAATAGTACGGGTAACGACACCTTCTAGTTTCAGCTCATCTCAGCAATACGATCATCCTGAAGTCAGCAAACATAACCAACCTCAGTATCTCTTGATCTGTCGCCCTTTATTCTCCCTCCTCGTTCGCTTCACCTACATCTTCAGTATCACGATCTACAAGTGCCTCTTCCTCTTCAAGCAAGCCCTTTATAGGATCAATATACATCATTTGGCGGATTAGGTCAACCTGTTTAACGACATCTTTGATAGCAGGAATCAATACTTCGCGTCCATCTTCCGACTTGACAATATACACATCATTACTGCCCGTCGCAATCACGTCGATGAGCGTGCCAAGTTCCTGACCTTTGAGCGTAGTGACGTGCAATCCAATAATGTCATGCAGGTAGTAAGAGTCGGGAGGAAGTTTAGCCAGTGCGTGCATCGGGATAAGAATGCTGAGGCTACGCAATTCCTCAGCAGCGTTGGCATCATCAATGCCTACCAGCTTCAAAACGATCATGTCTCCCTTGTAAGGCCGTACAGCATTAATCGTATAGGCAACATGCGCGTTACCCCGCTGAAGATAAACGGCCTTGAGTTGCGTGAAACGGTCGGGAATATCGCTCAAGGACATGACTTTTATTTCGCCACGAATGCCAAAAGGGGCCACTATTCGGCCAATAGTAGCCCATTCTGTGTTGTCTTGCATAAGTTTGGGCTTCTCTATACAATATCTAGCGCGGTATGACGGCCTTCACGGGTGCCACCAGCACGCAACAGTGTGCGCATTGCTTTTGCCACACGCCCTTGACGACCAATTACCTTACCAAAATCTTCAGGGGCCACATGGAGTTCCAGTACCAGCGCGTTGCGATCATTGCGCACTTCTCGCACCTGCACAGCCGATGGATTATCCACCAGCGATTGCGCGATGTACTCAACAAGTTTTCGCATAACTTCTTCAACCTGACTTTTTAGCCGCGACATTGCTACGGAGTAGCTTCAATGAGCCATATACTACATGTACTACACGCGCTATGACTATTGCTTGCTCTTACGCTTGAACCTCTGTTTGAGTAGCTTGAGTAGCTTGAGCAGCTTTCATCTCAGCGAAGCGATCCATGACACCCACACGTTTGAGCAACTGCTCTACAGAATCTGTGGGTTGTGCGCCATTTTTCAACCACTGCAAGGTCTTCTCAGCATCGACATGAATAGCAGATGGCTCGACGAGCGGATTATACCAGCCGAGACGCTCAATAATGCGCCCATCGCGCGGAGAGTGTGCTTCGGCAACAACAATACGATAGCTAGGGGCTTTTTTCTTCCCCACACGTGACAGACGAATCTTTACAGCCATGTTTTCTTCTTCTCACCTCTTCCCCACTTGTGGGGGTAATTTGTACTTTCAGGGCATGGCGCAGACAAATAGAGATTGCGCCTCTGAATTACGGCCAGACTAGGATAGCACGATACCCCCCAAATGTCAATCTTTTTCAGCTTGTTCGCAGCAGCATAAAACACGCTACCAGGAATGTTTCCATGTTCTCATCTATTGATACGCCTCTACCAGCACAAGGGTTTCTCTATCATAGTGTTCTCAAATGGTGAATTATGGAATAATAGAGTTCATATAAGCTCATACCCTGCTCAAGAATACAGGCAAACATGGAAAGCTGATGTGTTCATATGATATGATGTCCTCTGACAGTCATTAACACACGGGAGGGATATATGTCTCTATCGAGTAAGCCTGTTCCTCAAGATGCGCTGTGGAATACGGATTCACCTGTACACCTTCAGAAACATCTGTTCGATGTCATTGTGGTGGGAGCCGGACCCGCTGGATCAACCGCAGCTAAGGCGTTCGCCAAAAAAGGGATGAGTGTGTTACTTCTCGATAAGGCACATTTTCCCCGTACCAAAGCATGCGGCGATGCAGTCATGTATCCTGCGCTACTGGAACTGGCCCAGATGGGTCTGCTAGAAACCATGAGTAAGCTGTTTCAACCAGTAACACAGATTCAGCTCTGGCAAGCTCAACATGCCCTCCCACCTGCTCTCATCCAACAACACGCACAAAGTCTCCCTTCTCTTCCTGTAGGCGGCTACGTGGCCCCACGTGACCAGTTTGATACCCTTCTGGTCAAACAGGCCATTGCGTCAGGAGCCTCCTGGCAAGATCAATGCACCATTGAACGCTTTTTGGCGGTACAGCAAGATCGTGTACTTATACAAGGCCGATGTCTCACTCGACCCGTGACTCTACAGGCCCGCTTGCTCATTATCGCCGATGGAGCTGGTTCCCGCTTGGGTCGGCAGGTGCGACAGATGCAGATTGAACAGGGAATCCACACTCCATTGCTTGCTCCAGTGCTTTCCAATACCCGTTTTACCGCCATCCGTGGCTATATTACAGGGCTGAAGAAGCTGACAGATACTCTAGAATTCTATTTTGGCCAGCATCCTGATCTTTTTTACCACTGGGTATTTCCGACAGAAACGGAGACCGCGAACGTCGGCGTCATTGCAACCACTCAGCAGTGGCGAAAGCTCGCTCCATTGCTTTCTCCTCAGCAGGCACTAACTGCCTTTCTCCACACACCCGTTTTTCATGAGCGAGCATCGGCCTGGCAATGGCGCAAACCACCACAGGCAGCGCCGGTTTGTAGCGGCTTGCATGGCGAGAGTACACTCTATGGTACACGCACACTGTGTGTTGGAGAATCGGCTAGTCTTGTCGATCCACAATCCGCTGAAGGAATTTCAGGTGCGTTGGTGAGTGGTCGTATAGCAGCAGAAATTGGCACTGAGGCATTGGCGCATGACCGCCTTGCACTCTCTGACTTGGCACCTTACGGTGAGGCCATCCGCACACATTATCAGGCACACTATACAGCAATACTACAGGCTATGCAACAACAGGCTATCGAGTAGTTTTATGATCACAACCTCTATTCTTTAACCAGGAGACTGCGAAGGTACGCCCCTATAACAGTGAGCGTGCAGGAAAAGCATTATCTCATTGTAGAAGTGATCTCTCGCAGTCTCCCTGCCTACGCAGGTTTTACGGGCATGGAGCAGCACTCAGCCCAAGTGCGCTATCTATCGTGCTAGTTGCTACCAACTTGTTATAGGACGGAATCAGGCTAACAAGGCCAGCTTGTACATGAAATTGGCCCGCGATGTTGTATGCGGCCTGGCTGATCTGTGGACTCTTCGCAATATCTGTAGCTGTGGCTGCATAGACCGCATCCGAGATACTTTGGCCAAGTCCCAGATAGCTATTGAGTAGCACCTTAGCCTGCGCCGCATTACTCTGGATAAATGCCTCGGCTTGATTAATCGCGCGAATATAGGCCACTATCGCCTGGGATTTAGCGTTGATGACACTTTGTCTGGCATAGAAAACGCCGTGAACATCACCACGCAAGCCAGGCACATCGCCGCGAACAGGGCTAATGAAGATGTCACCGATGCCCTCCGCCTCAGCCGTTTGTCCTATGGGCGAGAAGAAAGAGAGGGCATCAACCTGGCCCGCTTTTAAGGCTGCTAATGCCGCCTTATTGTTCGATCCCAGACTTACCTGCGTAATATCTTTCGAGGCATCCAGTCCTTGCTGCCGGAACAGATAGATCAATAGCGCCTGTGTGCCAGTGTTCGGGCCAGTAATGCCAATCGTCTTGCCCCGTAATGCATTGACTTTTGCGGCTAGTGAGCTGGTAGCCGAAACCTGCATTTGCTGCTCAAATTGATTACTCGCAACGATATCCACAACATAACCATTCATAAATGCCCCAAGAAGGCGGGCAGATGAACTGGTTCTGGCCCAGGTGAAAGCATCGGTGATAACGCCGTTGCCAATATCATAATCTCCGCTCTCAAGCGCACTCACAACTTTTGTCCCCACTTGCAGCAAGGGTGGATTGGGTATAGTCAACCCTTGTGCCGTGAAAAAACCCTGCTGCTGAGCGACATAGAACGGGAAAAAGTTGATCGATTTATTAAGCTGGCAAACTTTCAATATAGTTGGTGCCGGCGCTGCCATCAAAGCATTCTCTGATAGTGACGCTACGGTGCTACTCGTGCAGTTTGCTCTTTTTAGCGACAAGGGGAGACCGTGGCTCAGCAAAGCAGCTCCACCCATCACAACCGCAGTTCCGCCTATGAAGCCTCCGGCGGTCATCAAAAACTGCCGCCGTGAACGTCTTTTCAGATAGGCTATTTCCTGATCCAGGTGTTGCCAGTATGTATTAGTGTTGTCAGGTACAGGTGTCGGCGCTGGTCTCTGGTTATATTGCATGAAATACCTCCATTTACTTTTCTTTACCTTATGAGAGACAGAGGACGCCGGGTCATATGGTATAAACAGGAAGTCATCTCTCTAAGGAACAATCACGACTTTGATAGGATCGCCAATGCGTGCTTTCAACATGTGAAAAGCCTCTGCAATT
This sequence comes from Chloroflexota bacterium, assembly GCA_021828635.1. Next base: position 331 of record JAJZEJ010000246.1, on the reverse strand, counting down.
CTTTCTAAAGGAAATTCATGTGTCACAAGAACTTCCCCTTTGAGCTTGCCTTGAGCAGCAAGAGCAATGGCACGTTTCACATTATTGCCGCCTTCACCGCGTGTGGTGTACATCGTAATATCGCTTCTGACAACCGCGCTCAGATCGAAAGTGACCGGCCCTGGATAGAAAGCCAAAAAGAGGATTTTGCCACCACGTTTCGTGACCTGCACACACTGCTGTGGAGTAGCGATATTGCCCGAACACTCAATCGCCAGATCAGCGCCAGCGCCGCCAGTCAGTTCTAGGATTGCTGAGACAGGGTCAGTGTCAGGGTTCTTTGCATTAATGG
>JAJZEJ010000573.1 GCA_021828635.1 Chloroflexota bacterium | reverse complement strand
GCATACCCCTGTACCCGCTGGTAACGATACCTTCAACTATGACCTGGTTGATCGCTACTTAGGCTCCTACTGGGGCCAACTCGGCTTGAACCGCGACCAGTTTATGGAGATTGCCCGTGAAGATCATGGTTGGGGTTCAACCTACGGTATGACAGTGCTGGCGCTGCGCCTAACTGGTCTGCACAATGGCGTGAGTAAGCTGCACGGCGAAGTCTCGCGCAAAATGTGGCAGTTCCTCTGGCCTGGTCTGGATGTCAGTGAAGTGCCTGTCGGCTATGTCACTAACGGCATCCATAGCCCAAGCTGGATTGCGCCGGAGATCAATGCCCTCTACAGGCGCTATGTCGGCGATTGGGGCCGCTATGTCGATGACCAGGAGTTCTGGGATAGCAACATCCATAATTTGCCTGATAACGAACTCTGGCAGACGCACCAGAGCAGAAAACAGATACTCATCGACTATGCACGCCACCAACTCAAACAACAGCATTTACGGCTGGGCGAAGGTGCGCTCCAGATCGAAGAGTTCGACAATATGCTTGACCCCAACGCGCTGATTATCGGTTTCGCACGCCGCTTTGCCACTTACAAACGCGCCACGCTACTCTTCCGCAACATCGAACGCTTGCAGCGCATCCTGAGCGACCCACAACGGCCTGTGCAAATCATCTTTGCCGGCAAAGCTCACCCCGCCGATGAACCCGGTAAGGCACTCATCGAGCAGATTTATCGGCTCTCACGTGGTGCGCTCAAGGGCAAGGTTATCCTGTTGGAGAATTACGATATCGATATGGCACGTTATCTGGTCTCCGGCGCGGATGTGTGGCTCAACAACCCGATTCGTCCCTACGAGGCCAGTGGCACCAGTGGGCAGAAAGCGGCACTCAACGGCCTGCCCAACTGTAGTATTCTGGATGGCTGGTGGGCCGAAGCCTACAACGGCAAGAACGGCTGGGCTATCGGTGAAGAGCGCGAGTACGCCGACCAGAACGTACAGGCCGAGGCCGATAGCATCTCGCTCTACCGCTTGCTGGAAGAGGAGATCGTTCCCACTTTCTTCGAGCGTGACGAGCATGGTGTCTCGCACACATGGCTTGGCTATATGAAAGAAGCTATTCGCACCTGTGCGCCAGAATACAGCATGCGCCGTATGGTCAAGGAATACACCACGCGCTTCTACGTGCCGGAGATTCAGCGTGGCAAGCAGATGGAACAGGACCATTACGCACAAATGAGAGCTTTAGCCGAGTGGAAAGAGCGCGTGCGCCAGAAATGGGGCAGTCTGGAGCTGTACGTGGATGGTCGCCGCGACGGTCAACTCAGCCTGGGCGAGGGTATCGATGTACGCGCCTGGGTACGTGGCGATGGCTTGACCCCCGACGATCTGCGTGTTGAACTGGTCTACGGCGAGGTGCAGGATGACGCAGTGCTACCCCAGCACATCTTGCCCATGATCTATACTAAACGCGAACTGGACGGCTCCTGCCGTTATGATCTCCATCTCGCCCCCACAATGACCGGTAGTCTGGCCTATAACGTGCGGGCCGTGCCGGTCCACGCTGGCTTGAAAGAGAAGTACGAAATGGAACTGATACGCTGGGCATAGAGGCTATTGGGCGTGTCCGTGGTATCTTGTGGCGTCCCACGCCGGGCCAGAAGGTACTACACGGAACATTACAAGATACTATGAACACGCTCAACTGGTTTCCTCTATAAAGAGGTTTATTTGTTATGAAGAAACAATGGAAATTCTATGGTCTCATTATTCTGATTGCCATACTGCTTGTGGTGGGCATTATCAAAGGCGTGGCAGTATTTGCTGCCTCACAGCACAGACCTACCGTCTCACAAAATAATTCTTTGAATAATGGCACACTTCCTAAAAACATGAAAGCCTCTATCTTGCTGCCGGCCTACTGGGGAAACGCACAGGATAATTGGGATGCACTGATTAGTCAGCATGCGGTTGGTACGATTGCTATTGCCAATTATAATGCTGGCCCGCCAACAACTTATGATGCAAGCTTTGAGGCAACGGTTGAACGGGCGCGGGCTGCGGGTATTCGTGTTATCGGCTATGTGCCAACTGGCTCCCACAATATCACCGCGATTCACGCTATGATTGATCAGTGGTATAGCTATAAAATGGATGGAATTTTTCTCGACGAAGCAAGCAGCATCACCGAAGGCACCAGCGATATTAATTTTTATCAAGGCTTATATACCTATATTAAAAGCAAAAAAGGCCCGAATGTCATCAATACCATCGATGTCCTCAACGCCGGTTGGATTCCCGCTTCGCCTGATTATCTGAAAACCGCCGACATCATCATGACCCTGGAAAGTCGGGCCAGTAATTTCGCGCAGTGGCAGCAGCAAATGCCAGCCTGGATTAAAACAACGCCATCGTATCATTTTAGCGCCACGCTTGAGGCCGTCAATCCAGCGCAGGTCAATTATTGGGTGCAAACGCTCAGTCACGACAATTTCGGCTACATTTATCTGAGTGAATCAGTACAGAATTATGGTGATATCCCTGCCGTCTATAGTAGTGAGATCAAGGCACTAAATGCGCTGAATGGATAACGAAATGACAGGCCGTGAACTTGCTAAGAAGCTCTATCGAGGTAGTTTGGTTGGCTCTGTTCTCCTCGTTGCGGGGAGAACAGAGCCAACCAGCAAGATTTGTGCTAGAACGCTCCTCACGAGAGACCCCATTCATCCAACTTGACCCAGGTTTGCCCCTCTAGCTTCCACAAGGTGGTGTCAAACGAGATGCTCGTACTTGGCAGAATGTCGGTCATTTCCAAGACTGCCTGCATCTTGACATCGTAGAGCAGATCACCAGTATCAGCGGAAGTCGGAGGGCCGTTCACCGTCGCTTGTGACCAGTTCGTGCCATCCCAACTCCAGCCTGCTTGAACTTTGTCGTTTTGGCTGTCCCCTCCAAAGAGCAGGAAAATCTGTTGACTTTGAGGATTGTAGACCATATTTGGGTAACTATAAAGTACCTGTTGCCCATTGACCATGTCAAAAAGATTTGGGCTGGTCTGTGGATGGAACTGCACCCAGTTGGTGCCAGTCCAGACCCAGGTATCATTGAGTGGCGGCGGAACTAAGCCTCCTATCAGTGGCTTGTTGCTGCCTCCGCCAAACAGCACCAGCTGGTTGGTCGCGGCATCATCGCGGGCCGGGGGCGAGGCCGTCGGATGTTGTTGCGTCCAGTCCGTCCCATCCCACGTCCAGGTGTCGCTCAACCATTTCGCATTACCGAGCGAACTGAGGCCACCAAACAGTACCACCTGCTTCGTGGCGGGATCATAAGCAATGGCAACATTTGATCTGTTTGAAGGCTCATGTGCTGGATGCAGGTGCATCCATGCACTGCCATCCCAAATCCAGGTTTGCTCTGGCTGATTGTTAATATAATGAGTATCGCCTAAAAACAACACAGCGCCCATCTGATCGTCATAGACCAGGGTCGTGTTTCCCGTGGCAGGAGGAGCAACAGATGTTGCGGATGGACTGAGTATAGGTGGGAGTATGGGTGTCCCGTTGCTCTGGGTGACAGTCGGGATAGCTTTCTGAGTGACGTTTGGCGAAGTGCAGGCCGCAAAGGCCAACAAACAAGCCAGTCCGATGATGGTTTGCACACTCAAACGCCTGAGCCAGAAATAGTTTCTCATCAACGGTAAATACTCCTTTTCTACGATGTATCAGGGAACATGCGAGACTCCATGAGCCAGGAGCAGTTTGAGGGCGCGATACTGCAACTTTGAGAATTTCACTGACCACTGCTGATCGACAACCAGTAAACGTTGCGCATCATCGCGTAAAATATGATGGGTACCAATCATGGGGCTTTCAACCAGTTGAGACTCTGTTGGCCTATTCTTCTTACGCCTGTTCTGCACTAAAATCCCCCTCCTTTTAGGAGACACCTACCAGGAACGCCTTCCCTGGTTTACAATCATGGGATGGTTTACAATCATGGGATAATTTCCATTCACAACCCGGCTATATTATACAAACAAAGATGGGGTAATAGCAAGAGATTAGATAAAATTGGTTATTGCAGGCGCTCTAGATAGCAATGTTCGCAATGTAGGCTACAGATAACATCTTGTTCTTTCATCTCTTTTCACTCTACACGAGCCGATACACCACATAGCCATCAACAACGCTTCGCCGATATTTCTGCGGCGTATTCCGCATTTGTTGCGCCAACAATTTTGCCTGCTCGGAGCCTACGGGGAAAACATACGTTACTGGTCGGGCTTGCTGCACTTGAGCGATATAGGGCGTATAGCGATTCTGGCCCGCTTGCAAATTGTTCCCAAGCACATCACAAATGATGCGCTCATCGCTCAAAAAAGCGATATTATCGCAGGTCCAGTAATCAGTGTAGATGCGCGTGGCGTGCATAGCGAGCAGATCACCAACCAACCCTTGTTGCTGCTGCTGATAATATTGCTCAACGCCAGCCACTTGCTGAAAGCTAATCACGGTACCAAGTATAAACGTGTAAATAACGATGCCGATAGTTGCCAAGCCCAAAGCAGAGAGACTGATTGAACGCAATGCACGGCTGAGTGGACGCGCATAGTACCAAAGCGGCCATAATACTGCTGGTAAAACAGCTTCTAGTCCTACCAGATAACGCGAGGAAGTTATCGGTACTAATGCAGAAGATGAACTTAGCACAAAAGCACATAGCGTAAGCAGGCCACTACCTAATAACATTAGTCGAGCTGCAACACGACGCTGCTCGACAAGTGTATCTTCTATCTTTTTTCTTCTGAACAATACAGATTGTATTTGAGATGTTTTCCAGGTTGACCATAGCGCAATACCCAACAGCAGCAAAAAACCAACACTCCAGATACCTTGTGGAATCATACAGGAAGAAATCTCTGTACGCCATACGCCAGGGGTGGAGTTTAAGGGACAAATAGGTGAGGCTCCCGTTGCCATCGGTAAGCTCACCAGTACAGTGCCTCGTATCTTATCCCAGACAGTATAGGGCAACGAAGTAGCAGTACCACCATAGACTGATATGAGGGTAAAAAGCGCGTTTTGTAACGGATGCTGGATATCATAAATCAGCAATGGCAATAATCCTAGCAGTAATCCGGCCAGCCAACACAGAATAACACGCCGTTGCCATTCTCGGCGGCAATACACAAAGAGGAACAGCAAAGCCATTGCGATAAAGGGCAAGATCAGCATATGGCTCCAGATACCCAGACCCATCACGAGACCCAGGCAAGCATAGCACAAAAGACGCCCTCTACTAGCCGCTTCTTGCCCTCCCTGATACGAGAGAATCAACGATGTAGCCAGCAATAGCGTCAAAGTGCCGAAGAGCAGTGTTTCCAGTGCGCCGCCGACAGCGCGTAGCTGGCGCGAGAATAACTCCGGCGATCCCAGACATAACAACGCGGTCGAGGCGAGCGCATAACGTTTCGTATAAAGCTGACTGATAAGTAAGTAGAGAGCGCACTGGAAAAGGGCAAAGAGTAATATCATACCGAGACGCAAGGCAAAGAGTGATGGCCCGAAGATCAGAAAGAAGAACGCCCCAAGATAGGCTTCTAACGCTCCCATGTAGTTTTGCCCGTAGAAAAAGATCGGTAGCGCCCCATGATAGGCAATATGCAGCGCCATCAGGCCCATCGTTCCCTCGTCACTGTTCGTAGAAGGATAATTCTGGCTACTCAAAATCAGGCGTATGATAGTTGAAACGACAATCACGCCCACCATGCCCAAACCATACGGGCTTATCTTGCAATATTTCATGAGTCTGGTTCTCAACCAGAAACCTCGCTTTCCTTAATTGCATTCATCGTAGCATGGCTGCTGAGTAATGACAATAGTACACCTAACACTATACCTCTTGTGAGCAACAGGGCTTTCGGCTTATAATCTCCACAGAAACAGATCAGCGACGACTGGACAACACTGGAGATTGACGCATGTATGATCGGCTCTTTCAGCCCCTCACCATTGGCGCACGCGAGATGCGCAACCGCATTATCTTTGGTAGCCATACGACCAACCTGGGCCGCCAGAATCTTTTAAGCACGCTGCACGCCGACTACTATGCTGCACGCGCACAAGGAGGGGCGGGTATGATCGTGCTGGAAGAGCATATCGTGCATCCCTCAGACATGCCCTACGAACGCGCATTGCTTGGCTTCCTCCCTGGCACACAACAAACCATCACAGAGGTCACAAAGCGCATTCACGCGGCTGGCGCGTTGACGATTGTGCAACTCAATCACAATGGGCAGCAATCGGCCAGCGAACATCATCAGCACGAGATTCTGGCCCCATCGCCGGTACCAGATGTGTCCTCGCGTGAGGTGCCGAAAGCGATGGAACTTGCCGATATTCGTGCCGTCATCGCTGGTTTCGCTCAAGTAGCTCATACGGCTGTGCAGGCGGGAGCCGATGGCGTCGAACTGCAATGCTCAGATCGCTCGTTGCTACGCCAATTTCTCTCGCCACTCACAAATCAGCGCACAGACAATTATGGTGGCGCGTTAGAGAACCGTATGCGCTTCCTGCAAGAGACATTGGAAGCGGTTGACGCCGCCATTGGCACTCAACACATTCTGGGAC
>JAJZEJ010000717.1 GCA_021828635.1 Chloroflexota bacterium | reverse complement strand
ACCCTGACCAGTCGAACCCCCGCTCACATCCAGCGCCAAACCATTGGTGTCGTTGGTAATCTCGTAGTAGCCACTCCCAATCGACGTAACATTCCAATGCTGGTTTGTGCCGCCATTATCGCTCCATTGGTCCTGCTGTGTGCCAGAACCCTTAAAGGCAGGATCCTCCAGTACCATATTACTGTTGTGATTGACGAACTTGTATAGCCCGCCAAATGTGGAGCCGGTAGAGGACACGTTGGGAATGACAAAAGTCGTGATAGATTGACCGGGCAGGCTGGTGCTGAAAGCATTATTCGAGATTGAAACATTCGACAACTGCGCCAGATTTTCGCTAGCCGAAGTCTGATAGGGTGTAGCCGTTGTACCTACACTGGAGAAGTTTGCAAGATTGTAGGTGACAGCCTCACTTGATGTACTATTGTTTGTCGCCACGATGACCAGTGTCTTGCTTCCCGCGTTATAAGCAGTGAGCGTATTGCTATCGCTGTTGCCGATCATCTGATAGCCGTTACGAATAAATTTACTGTAGTTGCCCATCGCGTAGTAGCGAGATGGATAGGTGATATTGTTGTTGCTGTCACGGTACGCTAAACCCCACAGGTCATCCGAAGCGTCTCCGACCTCATTCACTGCCTGCCAGGCAACCCAGACAGAGGGATGCAAGTACTCTTCATCATCCAATATCTCGTTTGAGAGTGCCAGGCCAGCCCCAATATTACTACCCTGTGAGGAAGTTCCCCATTCGGACATCCAGAGCGTTTTGTGGTCTTTTTGACCAATGTTCGTATAGGCAGATGTACGATCTGCATTACTTTGGCCGTAAGCATGGGTATTCCATTGAGAGAGATAGGATGTGGCAGTGCTGTCGTAGGTGTTGTAATCAGCAATGGAATCGCTCATCGAGACATCGTCTGGCGCGGCGATAGATGAGTATGCTGAAGTACCATTGCTCGCCATCGCGGCTCCCAGGTCTTTGATAATCGTATTCTGGTCGCCGTTTGACGCAAAGACGCGCATCCCTTCCTGCGTATCGGTGGATGACCAGCCAGTCCCCACTGGTTCATTAAAGGGTTCGATAGTTTGGAACGTGATGCCAAAGCTGTCGTGGAAATGTTGATCGATAGTAGCAAGATAGCTGGCATAGGTAGTGTAGTCGGCGGGATTGAGGTTTTCGCCGCCATTATTGCCACCTGCCGTACAACTATTCAAGAGCATCCACGCAGGAGCTGAGTTGACGAATCCCTCGAAGATGTTTGCACCGCGTGCCTGGGCTGCCTGGGCGAACCAAAGTTGATTGGCATCATTCGTCCACACATAATTGCCCTGCGTTGGTTCAAACGACGGTACGTTCCGTCCTGCTGATATCTGGTTGTGACAGACGTTGCCGGGACCATCGGCTCCAAAGTTGTAACGCACTACATTCAAACCAATACCTTTGTTTGGATCGTAGAGCGCATCAGCCAGTGCGCTACGTTGCGTGTTGGACCAGCCGCCGATGATGTTAGCCCACCAGGCTAGACTGGTACCCCATCCCTGTAAATCCTGATATTGTTGTGAGGGATAAACCGTGATGGTCGTCGTGGCGGCATGCGCAAGGCGAGAGCCAAAGCCTTGCATTGCAACGAGTGTAAAGAGCATCAAGAAAGCAACCAGACTAGTGATGAGCTTTTTCCTGTGATGAGACATCGCTATATCCTCCTTGATATCCAGAAGAACACTGGAAATGCTACAAATCCGGCTTTCAAAGCACGACAGGCAATCTGAACAAATTGTTGATGGCGATCCAGGCAGCGCCGCACGTCCACGATATGGCACTGACTACCTAAAACTCAACAATACGTTCTGGATATATTTTTTTTATTGAATAAATCAACTGTACCATAGGGTAAGCAAGAAAGTCAAGGACAGAAAATCGAAGTACCAAAAAATTTTGCCTCTTGACAAAACATATTTTAGGGTTTATTTTAATTAGTATATAAAAGAAATTGTCGTTCCGAGGGATGGTATTTATGAGTCCTGAATTGTCTGCGACCGATCACAAAGGCATGCGCGATCTCAATCAGAACCGCTTGCTCAACCTTATTCGCCTCCATGCACCGATCTCGCGCCCAGAGCTGGGCGAACTATCAGGGTTAAGTCCGGCCACGGTCTTTCACCTGACCAACGATCTGATAACAAACCAGATTATCGTGGAGAATGGTACGGCGAACTCATCTCGTGGTCGGCGGCCAGCATTGCTGGAAATCCATCCCGATGGTGGGTACGCTATTGGCTTATTGATACGCGAGTATGAGATGATTGGCGTTGTAGTAAATCTGCTTGGTATGATTGTCACCTCTGCTCGCTGGGAAGTGACCTTGATGGGCAACTATGAGCAATCCATTAAGTTAATCGCTGAGAGCGTTGAAGTCCTGATTGCACAGAGTAGCATTCCTCGTGAGCGCCTGATTGGTGTAGGGTGTGCGATCTCTGGCTATATTGATAGTCAACGCGGCATCTGCATTGATTCTTGGCAACTGGGCTGGCATAATTTCGCCTTAGCCACTCCCTTAGCAGAGCTTTTACATCTGCCAGTGTTGATCAGGAACAATGTTAGTTGCATCGCCTGCTACGAAAATCTCTTTGGGCTGGGGCAGGGATATAAGAATTTTCTCACGGTCGCTATTGGCCGAGGGCTTGGGCTGGGAATCGTCATCAATGGTGATCTTTATGGTGGATGGATGGGAGGAGCGGGTGAATTTGGACATACAATCATCGAGGTCGATGGAAGGCTCTGTGAATGTGGAAAGCGAGGCTGTTTAGAGGCGTATATCGCGCACCGGGGACTGCTTATAACATACGAAGAACTGCTCCGCAAAGAGGGACAATACCAGAGGACACCATCGACTATCGAGCAGATCCTTCATAGCACGGCTGACGATCATATTGCCCAGGAAACATTTCGTCGTACTGGTCGCCTTTTGGGTATTGGACTGGCCAATATTACCAATTTGTTCAATCCAGAGCGCATCATTTTGACGGGTGAGGGTATAGAGTTTGGAGATCGCTTATTTGGGCCTACAGCTCAAGTATTTCAAGAAACCGTCTTTTCGGAACTGGGACACGGAGTGCAGATAATTTATGAACCCTGGGCTGGCTACGATAGTTGGGCGCGTGGGGCAGCAGCACTGGTATTAAATCGTTTTTTATTTGCTTTTGCTAGCTAAATCAAGCAAGGCAGGTAAAATATGTAAAACGAGAGGGGGTGTTTTTTAAACAAAGAGGATATTTGGCTGATCGGTGGTTTCCAGAGAAACTACCAGGTAACAATCGCAGAACGATGTTTCATATCTATAGTTCAAGAAGGAGGACAATGTATGTCCACACATCGCAGGTTTACGGAGGGTCTTCAATGTCGCTCTATCTTACTCTTCAGCGTGCTTTTGACCCTTATTCTCGCAGCTTGTGGCTCTTCTGGCGGCGCTCCTTCCGCATCGTCAAACAGTCCAGTGAACATCACCTTCTGGACATGGGTTCCTAATATCCAGACCGAGGTGAACCTGTTTGAGCAATCACATCCGAATATTCACGTCCATGTGGTGAATGCTGGACAAGGAGCGGCACAATATACCAAACTGACGACTGCACTCAAAGCGGGTACCGGCGCTCCCGATGTCGTTCAGATTGAGTTTCCCTACTTACCTGAGTTTGTCTTGAGCGGTAAGCTGGTTGACCTGTCACACTATGGTGCGGCTAACGTCAAGAATGACTTTATTCCCTGGGCCTGGAGTCAGGTCTCTCAAGGATCAAAGGTCTATGCTATTCCGCAGGATAGCGGGCCAATGGGTTTGTTATACCGTGAGGATATTCTTGCAAAATATCATTTGCCTGTACCTCAGACGTGGGCTGAATTTGCTCAAGAAGCGGTCACATTGCATCAAATGGATCCGAAGGCATACCTCACCGAGTTCTCTGCGAACGATCCCAACTGGTTTTTTAGCCTGCTTTGGCAGGCTGGCTCTCGTCCCTTTACGGTCAACGGTACAAACCTTTCTATTCATCTGGATGATCCAGTTGCGTTAAAGGTGGCCGATTACTGGGGTAATCTCATCAAAGAACATGCGGTACCTGCCGCGCCTGATTTCACCAACGACTGGTATACTGGTCTGGCAAATGGAACGTATGCGAGCTGGCCGACCGCTGCCTGGGGGCCAGTCTTCTTGACAGGTGTAGCGCAGAGTTCATCTGGGCTGTGGCGAGCTGCGCAAATTCCACAATGGACGGCAGGAGCAAATATCAGCGCAAATTGGGGCGGGTCAACTGATGCTGTCACAACGCAGTCAAAATACCCGCAAGCGGCAACTGAGTTTGCGATCTGGCTCAACACGAACTTGCAATCGACGGTTGATTTTGTACAGAAACAGTCTCTCTTTCCAACTACCGTTGATACCTTACAAGACCCTACGGTAGCCAATGCCACATCACCATTTTTCGGAGGGCAACAGGTCAATAAACTGTACTCGCAAATCTCACAGCAGGTCGATGTGCATTTCCAGTGGAGTCCATTCACAGACTACGTGTATACACAGTGGACGGACGACTTTGGTAAGGCGATCAATGGCTCTATCTCCTACGAGCAGGCCATGCATGAGTTGCAAAGTAATGTTGTTGCCTATGCCACTGCGCAAGGCTTTACTGTTAGCAACTAACCCATCGCTCTGAAAGGGAGCTAACAGGTAGTTCTTGCCTGCTAGCTCCTTCCAGGGTAAGCAAGGGATAAACGAGGAGAACATCTTATGCATCAGTCTTTAGCAGCGTCATCGGTAAGACAGAGATCATCATTCAAACGCAGGATGTTGATCTGGCGACGACGGTTAGTTCCTTACACCTTCTTGACACCCTTTTATCTGCTTTTTCTGCTGTTTCTATGCGCCCCGCTCGTGTATGCATTCTATTTGAGTTTGTTTACTGATCGTCTGGTGGGTGGGACGGTCTTCAGCGGTATCCAAAATTATCTTCGAGCATTTCGTGATGGTGCTTTTTGGGAGGGCGTCGGGCATATGCTGCTGTTGGGAATTGTACAAATTCCTCTTATGCTCGGCCTGGCACTCATTTTTAGTTTCTTGATTGATGCGAAGACGACGCCTTTGAGGCGTTTATTCCGTATTGGCTTTTTTCTACCTTATGCGATACCCAGTGTCATTGCGGCATTGCTTTGGGGCTATCTGTATGGACCTTCGTTCGGTCTTTTTACTCAAATTGAGCAAGCTCTTCACCTTTCCACCATCAATCTATTAAACTCTACATGGATACTACCTTCGATTGGCAATATTGTGACCTGGCAGTACACAGGCTACAACATGATTATCATATATGCGGCCTTGCAAAGTATCCCTCCAGAACTCGCTGAAGCCGCGTGCGTGGATGGCGCAAGTGCCTGGCAGATAGCCACAAGGATTAAAATTCCGCTCCTCGCTCCCGCCCTCATTCTGACCGCTATCTTCTCTATTATCGGTACCCTACAACTCTTCAATGAACCTCAGATTCTTAGCACCCTGGCACCCACTATCGTCGGAGACCACTATACACCAAGCATCTATGCCTATAGCCTGGCTTTCTCAGAACAGGAATACAACTACTCTGCGGCTATTTCGTTTGTCCTGGCTCTGATCGCTTTCTGTTGCTCTTCTCTATTTATGTATGTCACTAGTCGCCGAGGAGGTCGTTCATGAAAAGCTCCACAACATCCATGATGGTATCGAAGACACCTTCCACCTTCGCTCTAAGACGGTGGACGCAATGGAGTAGTCAACAACTGCGTGCTATCTTTCTCCTTGTGTTCTTGTTCTACTTCCTTTTGCCGTTCATCTGGCTCTTATTTGCTGTCACCAAATCGAATACAGACCTGTTTACTTCCTTTGGGTTATGGTTTGCGCCTCATTTCAACCTCTGGGCAAACCTCCAGGATGTCTTCACCTATGAGAATAGCATCTTTCTGACCTGGTTCTGGAACACGATTTTTTATGCCGTTTCCAGTTCCATTGGCGCGTCACTGCTCGCGGCCCTTACTGGTTACGTCTTTGCAAAATACCCTTTTCGCGGCAAAATCCCCCTCTATGCCTCCATCTTGGGGGCAATACTGGTTCCTAATACTGCCCTGGCATTGCCGATATTCTTTCTCATGAGTAAATTTCAAATCGTCAATACCCCGTGGGCAGTGATTTTACCATCGCTTGTCAACCCGTTTGGAGTGTAGTTGATGCGTATCTAGACAGATCAGTCTGTACCCAATGAACTCCTTCAATCAGCCCGCATGGATGGTGCCGGAGAACTTCGCATTTTCTGGCAAATCGCTTTACCTATGATGGTGCCAGGGTTTATTACCGTCCTCCTCTTCGTCTTTGTCTCAACCTGGAATAACTACTTTTTGCCGCTCGTCGTGCTGAGTAATCCACAATATTATCCACTTACCGTTGGTCTGGCTTCCTGGAATGCTCAAGCCAGTTCGGCAGGAGGGGGAGATCATGGGTTGTTTGCTCTGGTCGTCACAGGAGCGTTGCTTTCTATCAGCGTTCTCATTATAGCCTTCCTCTTTTTACAACGCTACTGGCAAAATGGTCTGTCTATGGGTAGCGTGAAAGCGTGAAGCAATTCATCATCCTGTTTTTT
>JAJZEJ010000493.1 GCA_021828635.1 Chloroflexota bacterium | reverse complement strand
GAATTTTCAAGAAAAAGCCACGCCTCATGCTTGCCTGCGGCAAGCATGAGGCGTGGCTTTTTCTTGAGAGTCTATCACACTTCCATGACGACGGGGAGAATCATGGGACGGCGGCGCGTCTTCTCATAGAGGAACTCGCTCAACGTCTGCTTGATCTTCTCCTTCACAAAGGACGAATCGGAACTATGACCGTTGAGGCTGCTCAGCGACTCAATGACACGCTCGCGGGCGCTGTTGAGCAGTTCATCGGCATCGCGCATATAGACGAAGCCGCGTGAGACGATATCTGGTCCAGCGATAGGCTGACCCGTCTCTTTATCGACAGTCATCACGGCCATCAAAATGCCATCTTGCGAAAGCACTTTGCGGTCGCGTAGCACAATCTGTCCGACATCGCCGACGCTCAAGCCATCAACGAAGACATTGCCTGCCGTAACGTGATCGACGATCTGGATACCATCCTGCGTCAGGTCAATGATATCGCCATCTTCCGCCACCACTATATGCTCTTCGGGTATCCCTAGTGTCGTCGCCATCTTGGCGTGCAAGATTAACTGGCGATACTCGCCATGCACCGGCACAAAGAAGCGTGGTTGCAGCAGACTGAGCATGAGCTTCAGCTCTTCCTGCGCACCGTGTCCAGAGACATGCACATGCGAGATGGCCTGATAGTAGACCTCCGCGCCCTGGCGGAACAGGTTATTGATCGTGCGATTGATCATCTTCTCATTGCCAGGAATAGGCGTCGCCGAGAGAATGATGGTATCACCGCGCTGCACACGAATCAGGCGGTGATCTTTATTGGCAATGCGTGTCAGGGCTGAGGTTGGTTCGCCCTGACTACCGGTACAAATGATGACAACCTGCTCCGGGTTAAACTTGTTGATATCCTCAGCGCGAATCAGCGTGCCTTTCGGAATATCCAGGTAACCCAGCTCCGCCGCCATCTGTACGTTATTCAGCATGCTGCGTCCGACGAGCGCGACAAAACGGTCGTAGCGGACAGCCGTATCCACAACCTGTTGCACGCGCGAGATCAGCGAGGCAAAGGTGGCAATCATGATGCGTCCGGGCGCGTTGGCGAAAATCTTGTCAAACGAGTCGTTGATGACGCGCTCCGAGGGTGTGTAGCCGGGCGATTCGACGCGCGTGCTATCGCCCATCATCAACAAGACGCCTTCTTTGCCGAGGTGCGCAAGCATGCCGAAGTCGGCGGGCTTACCATCGACGGGCGTGTAGTCGAATTTATAATCGCCGGTATGCACAATATTGCCCATCGGGGTATGGAGAACCACTCCTACTGCATCGGGAATGCTGTGATTGACGCGGAAGAACTCAGCTACACATGGCCCCAACTGTACTTGCTCCCCCGGCATCATCAGATTGACCGTCGTTTTCTCAACCAGGCGGTGTTCCTTCAATTTCACCTGAATCAGACCCTGTGTGAGACGAGTCGCATAGATGGGAGGAAAATCAAGCATTGGTAAAATGTAGGGCAGTGAGCCAATATGATCTTCATGTCCGTGCGTGATGAGGATAGCGCGTATACGATCTTTCTTATCAACCAGGTAGCCGGTATCAGGGATGACCAGATCGACCCCAAACATCTCTTCATCAGGGAACATCACCCCCACATCAACAATAAAGATGTCATCGCCATATTCGATGACCATCATGTTCTTTCCAACCTCTCCCAAACCTCCCAGGGGAACGAGGCGAATTTTTTCTGTTGTCAAGGTAAAAAGGACCTCCTGACTACACCTGAGCGATGTAGCATAGCTATACACATTGTATTATTTTTATCTATCTCCACCCCTGTCCCCGCCGACAGGAGTAAAAGCCAAATACTAAATACCAAATAGAAGAAATAAGCTAATGGTCCCTACGACAGTTTAGCATAGTTGCTCATAAAAGACAAGAACACCAAAATCGGCGGGTGTGGTACAATTAGCCCATGCTACGAACACTCACTGCCACGCGCTATGTCACACCTCTACGCGAGGGCGGCTCACTGCCAGCCATCGTGGAGGCCGACGATGATGGTCTCTACGTCCTCAAATTTCGTGGAGCAGGCCAGGGGCCAAAGGCGCTGATCGCCGAACTGGTCGCAGGCGAACTGGCACGCAATCTCGGTCTGTTGCTACCAGAGATTGTGTTTATGCAGCTTGACCCCGTGCTGGCACGTTCTGAACCAGACTCCGAGATTCAGGCGCTCATCAAGGCCAGCGAAGGGCTGAACCTGGCGCTGGACTACCTCCCTGGTGCCATCGCCTTTGACGCACTGGACACCCGCGCTGTTGACCCATTGCTGGCTTCCTCCATCGTCTGGTTCGATGCCTATATTACTAATGTAGATCGCACACCACGCAACACCAACATGCTTTTCTGGCATCAACGCCTCTGGCTGATCGACCACGGAGCATCGCTCTACTTCCATCACACCGGCATGGATTACATGGAACGCAGCCGCACGCGCACGCCATTCACTAGCATCAAAGAACATGTTCTCTTGCCCATTGCCAGCCAGCTTGTCGAGGCCGATGCACTTCTCAAGCCACGCCTGACCGCGACGTTGCTCCGTGAGATCATCGATCTCATCCCAGAAGAGTGGCTGCAAGACCCGCTCTATCCCACGTCAGCCGAGCATCGCAACGCCTACGTGGCCTACCTGCTCGACCGTCTCGATGCGTCACATATCTTCGTAGAGGAGGCTCTGCATGCCCGCGCTCAGCTCCTATGACTATGCGGTCATCCGCGTTGTACCGCGTGTCGAGCGTGGAGAGTGCCTGAATGTCGGCATTATTCTTTTCTGCCGTACTCGTCGCTTCCTTGCCGCACGCATTCAGTTTGACCCAGCGCGGTTCGCCACCTTCGCACCAGAGCTTGAACAGGAACTCATCATGATCCATCTTGAACGTATTCCACTGCTCTGTGTCGGTGGCAAAGAGAGCGGACCCATTGGACAGCTTTCACAATCGGAACGCTTCCACTGGCTGGTCTCACCACGTAGCACGGTCATTCAGACATCGCCCGTCCATTGCGGCCTCTGTAGCGATCCTACCGTCGCATTACAAAGGTTGCTCGATCAATTGGTGCCAAAATAGCATATTTCATCCCTCCACCATCGTGTCATATACGAAACAGGTCAAAAAGCTTCTGCGCTCATCCTGTATATATGGCGCACAGCATGATAGTCCGCGTCGGTTACAGGGACAAAGCGTTCGATCAGGCTAGTATGTAGCAGTGCGGTAGTGTGTGGTTGCTGATGCATTTCGCACATTGCCGCAGCAATTGTTTGTTTGAGTTCTTCTGGTAGATGCCGCGCAACAATAAATGGTGGCATAGTTGAGGGGCCGAAGCAATCAATGAGGCGCAACTGCTGCGCCAGTGAGGGTTGTTGTTTGCACAGCACAGCCAGGACATGCGAGTCAATCGCGCTTGCATCGGCCTGACCATCTACTACAGCCTGTATGGAAGCGCGATGTGAGCCGGTCTTACGCCATTGGCTAAAATATGAGCGATCAAGCCCTCGTGTATACAAACCGTAGCGCACGAGGTGGTAACCAGAGTGTGAAGTATCCTCGTTATAGGCCCAGATAGAGCCGCGAAGATCAGCCAGTGTCTGATAATGACTGTCGCGCCGCACAATCACATCTGAATAGTAGAGCGGGCGATCTGCGTAACGTACTTCCCCAATGATGGGCGCGGCTACTGGCTCTAGTAGCGCATGGCGCTCATCCACAAGTCGCGCATAGAGCAGGCCACACATGAAAGCCCCATCCAACGTATTGGGCAGAGAAGCATCCATTTGTTCTCCCACACAAAGCGTTGCCGCACACCCGACACGCTCAGCGATGACACTGACGATAGCGGCGTAGGTATCGTACAGTGCAGGCGCGAGATAGCTGGCGAAGCGCAATGACATTCTCATCTTAACATCAATTCCGCACGCCTGGTCCACTCTTATACGTCGCAACGGGCGACATTTGTGGATAGCTGATTGGCGGAACAGTTGTAAATGAAGCAATATCAGCAGAAGGCGTTGGTTGAACCGCTGGCATTTGTGGTACATGTTGTCCTGGTGCAGCACCAGCCATAACTGGTTTCACTACTATAGTCGGTGTTATAGGTTTCTGCACAAGGTTCGGTAGTGGTTGTGAAAGCGACTTTTTCTCTTCGCTCGTACCGCGCACTTTCAATACGCTGGTAAATGAGAGGCCCAGGGCAGCCAGAGAGATAAAACACAAGGTTGTCATAATCAGGGCAGCCAGTGGATGTGATAAAACGAACATTGCCAGCACGTGGTCTTTGTCGAAACCGAGCAGGTTATGGAAGACGATCTCGCCGACTGTCTCATTGCTGCCAATCTGTCCTGGTGGTGTTGGCAGAATACTAAACATGTTGTAGGTGGTATAGCCAAAGATAGCGGTGCCAAAAGACATCTTCAAGCCCACAGTTAAGAAGGCCATCCAGGCGAATAAACCATCACAGGTAATAGCGAAGCCGGTAAGAATGACCGCTGGAATGAAGGTGCGCGGATTGCTGGCTCCGGCCAGTAATGAGTCTACAAAGCCCAACACGAAGCCTTCGATCTTGCTACCCAATCCTTTGGGCAGAAGCCCAAGCATGGTACGAATAAATTTTGTAGCAGCATCACGATTCCATGCCATTAACGCCACAACAAAAATAACACCAAGCAGGATACCACTTACCAGTCCTAGCATGAGCCAGAGAGCTAGATTCATGTGAATCCCTGGCAAAAATGGGACGACAGCCATAATAAAAAGGGCTGGCATCAGGTCCAGCGAACGGTCCATTGCTACAGTTGGTAGTGACTGATTAATAGGAATGCCCGTGGTGCGCTTGAGCAACAAACTTTTGACCAGCTCACCTCCCTGGATGGGCAACAAGAAATTCATGAAAACAGCAACCCAGAATATTTGAACAGCCTTGAATGGGCTGACTTTCTGAATGCGCCCTAGAAAAAAGCTCCAACGCACGCCGCGAATACTGAAAGCCGCGATAAAAGCGACCGCAGCACAGAAAGCATAGATAATACCTTGTGGCGTCGTCAGGCGTTGTTTTAGAATAGCAAAAGTTGCGGAAAAGTTGACAAAACGCGAAATTAAGAGTAGAAGGCCAATGCCAATTGCCAAGCCAAGCACAACCTTGATCGCCGGAAGACCCAGGATACGTTTCCAGACTGGCACTGCCTTTTTTATCTGAAGTTCTGTGATCGGAGTATCTTGAAGCCGTGTTGCGCTCATCGGCTGTGCGTACTGACCCAAGCCAGAGAAAAGGTTTACCTGTGGTATATTCTGAGGCCGCCATGCCTCAGCAATATCTGCACTGGTCGTGGCTTGTGGTGATTGCGTTGGATGTTGTAGGGGTTGCGAGACGCGAACCGCATGCATCATGCCACTGACTTGCATTAGGCGCACAGTGTTCATCGATCCCATGTCTAGCAAATCATCATCATCGAAATCGGTGTCGTCATGCGGCGTCGGCGTCCCTGGCGTGGAAAGCGCCAGACGGGTGGTTGGCTTTCTCGAAACATCTTCATCAAGCCTATTAAACTGCTGATCCTGCTGTGATTCTTGCGACTCCGGTGGCGCGATAGACTGATAAGGATGTTTGATGAGCCGTGCCGGACGCAACGCTGGCTGAAGAGTCTCTCTCGGTCTTTCTGGCGGTTGTTGCATGCACACCTCACGGAACATTATAATTTTTCATTTGTATTTCATCTTTGTCTTTGGCAACGAATTGATAGCCCGACATTAACATATATAAATGCATTGTACCATCACTCCTTTCTATGGTTCACTCTGTATAGGAAAAAACTCCCTCTCACTGATCGGGCGACCAGCGTCCGGCGTCACGTTGCTGATATTTCGCCATCACGCCTGCAAAGGCATGATCCAGGTCGATATCGATGGAGTTGGCTAATGAGGCCAGGATGAAGAGGATATCGCCCATCTCACTGGCAATATCGCCCGTTTCACCGGACTTCTTGGGCTTTTCGCCATAGCTATGATTGATCTCGCGGGCCAGTTCGCCAACCTCCTCGGTTAAGCGGGCCAGACTGGCTAGCGGCGTCCAATAATAGCTGTGCCACTCCGCGCGGATTAAATCATCTATTTCTTTTTGTACATCACGTAGTGTTCTCATCAGCTACACTCCTGCCTGCGCTTCCGCCATCTCTTGCGTTATATAGGCATAAGCCATATTCTTGCTGTTCCAGGCAAAACCCACTTTGCCATGTCGATCCACCGCGATCAGCCCACCCGTGCCAGTGGCCTTCACGCCCAGGTAGACAATGGCCTCTTTCGCCGCGTCCAGCGCGTCCATACCATGCACCACATTATCCGCGACGCGCCGTGCGAGTAGCAGGCGAATGAAATCTTCGCCATGACCGGTGCAAGAAATGGCGGCATTTTCATCGGCATAGAAGCCACAACCAACGAGTGGCGAATCGCCGACGCGCCCAGGATGCTTATAGGCAAAACCACCAGTCGAGGTAGCGGAGGCTAACATGCCGGAGCTATCCACTGCGACCGCGCCGACCGTGCCATGTTTATCTTCTTCTCTATCATCTACATCACCGGCATCTGCTGGCGCGGATGGTAAGGTAGGGAGATTATCCCGTTGAACA
>JAJZEJ010000404.1 GCA_021828635.1 Chloroflexota bacterium | reverse complement strand
TGCACTATTCAGTAAAACCATTCGTCTGACGTTCCCTGCCACATCCAATGTGATGGAAGATGAGGCGGCCTTAGATGCTTTACTCGCGGTTGGATTGGCCCGTTATCAGCTCGCACAACAATGGCATTATCGCTGGCTATACCCGCTTATTCTGTTCTTGTTGTTAGCTGATGGTACAACATTGATGGTTGCTCATTTCTATCAGCAGTGGCTTGAATTTCTTATAGCTATGATGGTGACAGTGAGTACGGCAATGCTATTGTACGCTCAGCAGAGGCAGAGAATATTGCAATCCGATATGTTGGCGGTGCATTGGCTTGGACGCTCACGGATGTGTCATGGCCTACACGCGCTGGCCGATTACAGTTCTACGCCGTATCGCCGCCAGTGGAGCGAGCCATCATTGGCCGAACGTATCGAGCGTGTCTGTGGGCCACGGGTCGAGGCTAATGATGAGCGTCTAACGATGGTGCGCTGAAACATTATGACCATAAACGAGGAGGTCAAGGTATGTTCAAGATGACCAGGCGAGCCAGAAAAGTGTTGAATCTGGCTTATTATGAAGCTAAATTACGCCAGCAAGATACGATTACCGGCGAATATATCTTGCTAGCGATGGTGCGTGAGGGACATGGCATAGGAGCGCAGGTATTGCAGGAGGCTGGCATCACACTCCATCTGGTACAGGAGCGCCTGCACTTTACGCCAATGCAAGGTATCGTGTCTACGCCTGAGCATAGTTTCTGGCGACGCTGGTCAGGGCGGCTCGGTTTATATCACGAGCTGCATAGCTGGGATGCATTGGGATTAGCGAGTGATGCCAGGGCCTGTATTGAGCAATCTGCCATCGCCGCGCAACGTCTTGGACATCACTATATTGGTACAGAACATCTATTGCTTGGTCTGCTTGAGAGTGGCAATGATACAGTGATGCTCTTCTTGCATGGGCGTGGCATAGCTACTGAGCAAGTGGAGCATTCCATTCACAAACAACTGGTGCGCTAATGTGCAGGCTCTACATGGCGATTTTTAGGAAATCGGGCAATGAAGCTCTTGACTGATAATATATAGTATATACTGGTTGTCTTGTTCGTTGTCGCCATGTAAGAGCGTTTTCTGTACACTCAATATCCCTCGTTTCATACCTATCCTTCGTCTGGACATGTAGCATATCTGCAAAGGGCATGGAGGTACTAATGGCGATCATATGTTCCCCAGAGACCGAGGCACCGCCAACCAGAACACAACCACAGCGGCAGGTTGGTGGCTGGACACCCCGTCCGCAACCACGTATCGCGCTCAATCTTGGCAGTGATGATGAGTTACTTCTGCTAGAGAACGAGACTGAGATTCCCTGGACGGTCTATCACAACTTCCACCAACTAGGCATCATCGATCCTGGTGAACTGCTGGCCTTTCACCTCTGTAAACATGGCAATCTGAGTGCGCGTCCCTGCGCAGGCAACGACGCCGTTGAATACCTTGTGTTGCCTCTCAGCTACGACATTAGCATGATCTACATTTATAAACGCGCCATGAGCAAAGACCTCGAAATCTACGACATGCGTGCATTTACCATCCCCTTTCCTGAATCTGCACAACCAAGTGATACCGACCTCAACCTATAAATAAACAAGCGAGCAGGGCAAGTGCAAGACATTATCCTGCTCGCTCCTGTGATCTCCTTGTCACATAGATAGCCCTAAAGGGTGATTTTCTGAAAAGAATGTGAAAGTTTTTTTACCTGAAGGGTTCTATTCAATGAGTACACAAACAGGCACCCTTATTTATGTAGTGAGGTTTATTGTATGCCGTCCTCGCCTTCTTTACTTTCATCGCACTGGTATACGCGCCGACGTATGCTGGTCTCTTTTGGCTTGCTCATTATGGTGCTATTGGCTCTTTTTGTGCAGAGTGGAGTAGCCAGTGACACTTTGCATACGCTGAGTAAAGGGATCGGTTTGACATTGTTAGGGGATGCGCAGGCAACCGGTTTGCAAACGGTCGCTCAGCCTCTACCCTCTACGGCCAGCTCGCGTGTGGTGCGGCTCGACTCGGCGGCTCGTGATCAATATAATACGGTGTACGAGTGGCAGGTGTGGTCGTACTCATCGTGTTCTGGCATGGCGATGGCAACAGTGATGAATGCTTATGGCTCGCATTTCATCGGTGCGGACGTATTAGAGGAAGAACAGAGCATCGGTGTATGGAATGTGCAACTCGGTTTGCTGAACGAACAGGGCATTGCCGAGACAGCAAATTATTTTGGCTTTAATGCCAGTCTGAGTCACTCCCTCTCTTTGCAAGACATCATCAACATTAGCAACAAGGGTGAGCCGGTGATTGTGAGTGTGCGTGATAGCTACTATTTCCCCGGCGGACATATTTTTGTTGTGCGTGGCGGCGACAGCCAATATGTGTATACAGCCGACTCATCCCCCGATAACTTTCAACATATGACACGCGCCATGTTTCTAGGCATGTGGACAGGTTTTAGCGCGATATTGACCCCTAAGAATTGATAAAATGTATCCGAAAACTGATGACATGGCACCCACAAGGGGTGTCACTACATATAATACATACCTTCGGCGCGAAGCGCCATCAAAGGCGGCGGGATATACATGTAGTGACACCCCTTGTGGGTGCCATGCCTCATTCACATAGAATAGAAGCAGAGATTAGTATTAAGCATTAGTAGATGATTATTGGCGTATATAACTTGACGAAGCTATAGAGCCAGGCTGCATCTGCTAGTTGCATGTTCACGCAACCGTGTGAACCATTATTTGAGTAGATATCACCTGTCGTGTCAGCATGTGGGAAATTGGTACCGGGACCATAATCTGCACGCCACCAGCTATCGTGGACAAAGTAGCCATCACTATGGTATTGCATAGCGTAGTGAATCGGCGTGTTTGGATACCAGTTTGGTGAACCGGGCGGGTCTGGCGACTTGAACACGGTCGGCGATTGCTTGCCCTCGACCCACCAGTTACCAGGAATGCTGGGTAGATCAGGCTGACCCGTAGTTACCAGGAAGGCTTTGACTAGCTGGCCGTTATTGTAGACACGCATGGTTTGTTCTGCTAGCGAGACCACCACAGCTTTGCCTTGCAGCTTGCCATCCGCTTTCAGCAGTTGTAGATCGGTGGCATGCGGCTGGTTGTAGGGCGTTTTGTCGCTACTGTCCTGCGTAAATGCCTTAAAGTCGGTGATCCACATATTGAGGTTTTCAATGGTCTGCTGATAATCAGCCATTGTTTGTGACGAAGTAATTTCGCTTTGCGCCCAACTTTCGATACCGTTAGAGTCATAGGCATAGCCGAGGGGGTACGTGGTGTTATTATAGCTGTCATGGTAGGTGTGCGTTTTGTCCCACGCGGTTACTTGCTGCGTGAGTTGTTGTAGCAGACCCTGACTCTCAGCTTTCATGGCCGGTATCTGTATCTGCGCAACCTGTTTATCCACCGTTGCCAACGCTGTTTGATAGGTTGCCTGTGTTTGTGCGCCAGCCAGTGTCTGCGTATCGGCATTGTACTGTTGCTGATAAGTGGTAGCATCGCCGTGATATTGCTGCATCAGCGTAATCCATTGCTGGAAGGTTTGAAGCTGCATTTGGCCTTGCGCTTGCAGGCTCTGGTCAATGGGCGATAACTTCAGCGCGGTCGTCGCCGAGGGCATAGCTGCTTTGCTTGCGGTCGTAGAACCGCCGCAAGCACTCAAAAGCACAATGCACGCCAGTAGCATGCCCGGTAATAGAAGAGTGCGATGTGGTTGTTTCTTCATACGTATACTCATCTCAAATAGTATCCCAATACAATCACATAGTTTTTTAACTTCTACGATAGCAATGTTTGTAAGCATAGAAAAGTTTCATGCAGGGATAATAGTCCCATTCAGGGTACGCAAGCTATGATCTACTTCACAGAATAGCATCAACCCTGTGTAATGCTACTCAAGCTGATTGTATCATAATCAGCCAGTGTTAGTATCGGGCTGGAGAGTGGATAGTGCGTATGGTACCGATCTCTGTATGATAAAAGGGTTGTATTGCTCTAATGTCTGCAAACGGTTCGTAGTGGTTGTGATGGCGAGTTCGCTCTGATCTGCGGCCAGCCAGCGCCGACCGAGCCGCTCGGCGACAACTGGCGTCACGCCACTACCGCAGAAGCAATCAAGTATCAGATCATTCTCCTCGGAAGAAGCCAGAATCACGCGCTCAAGCAACGCTTCTGGCTTCTGTGTCGCGTAGCCGGAGCGTTCGGGGTCTTTCTGGTGCAGATGGTGAATGTCGCTCCAGACATCGCTGGGCGTAATCAATGAATCCTCATCATAACTATAGATGCGTCCTGCCGAACGAATGGTCCAGGCAATCCGTCCGTCCGCGTCAACTTCGCGCCGCATATGGTTTCGGCGTTGCGTGCCACGTTTTTCGCCAACACGTTCTGGATGAAAGCAATAGTGCGCCGACTTGGTATACAGGAAGATCGTATCGTGCTTACGGGCATAGTAGTTTTTGGCCCGTCCACCGGATTGATAGTGCCAGATGATCTCATTTTTGAAACCCGGTTCATCATCATTCGCGTCACCCACGAAAATTTCATCAAGTATAGCACGAGCATAATGGGCGACGCGCCAATCGAGGTGCAGATAGAGGCTGCCATTAGGGGCGAGTAATGCATGCAACAAGCTCAATGTTTCGTATAGCCATTGAAGATAGCCATCTAATTTGGCTTGCCAAGTATCACGGTAGGCGAGTTGCACGCCGTCACTGTGATAGAAGATGCGCCCTGTCATAAATGGTGGATCGATGTAGATCAGGTTGATGGCTCCGTTAAAATCCGTTAGTAGCAGTGGCAAAACTTGCGCTTTATCTCCCCATAGCAAGCGATTTGACCAGGGAGCCTGTTCAGTAGCAGGTGCATCGGAGGTAGCTGAATAATGGTTGATAGTATCAAAGCGATACTGTTGGTTGGTAACGGCCTTTGCCAGATCAATACGATGTTTCCCTGGCCAGGTGAGTTCTGCCATGAACATGTCTCTTTCTTTTTTGTGTTGGCTCTATTATATAGGAAATCAGCAAGCGGGCAAGAAGCTCCCTTGTGTTGCCATGTCTCCTCTATTTCGCAGCCCGCTTATGGCAATTGCGCACCGAATTGGGCGATAATGAAGGTAGCGGTGATTGGACGCCTGGAAGTAGCTCATGTATCCGAGCTATTCTTTGTGTGCGTGTTACCATGTGTATGCCTGTTTTCCCTATCTTTGAGTCGGGCATACATAGCAGTGATGTAGAAAGGCTTGCAACAAAACTATGGACTTTGGTGTATTTGTGCCACAAGGCTGGCGTATGGATCTGGTTGATATTCCAGACCCTGTTGAGGCGTATGAAGCGATGACTCGCGTGGCGCAGGAGGCCGACGCGCTGAAATACCGCTCTATCTGGCTCTTTGACCACTTTCATACGGTGCCAAAACCAACCCAGGAGGTAACATTCGAGTGCTGGACCAGCACAGCGGCGCTGGCACGTGATACGAAGCGTGTGCGTATCGGGCAGATGGTCACATGTAATGGCTACCGCAACCCTGCGCTGTTGGCTAAGATTGCCAGCACAATAGATGTTCTCAGTCATGGTCGTCTCGATTTTGGCATTGGTGCTGGTTGGTACGAACACGAGTACCGCGCTTATGGCTATCCCTATCCCGATGCGCCTGAGCGTCTGCGCTACTTGCGCGAGGCGGTTCAGGTCATTCTGGCGATGTGGACGCAAGATGAGGCTGTCTTCGAGGGCAAATATTATCAAGTGCGCGGAGCAATCAATCAGCCGAAAGGCGTACAGCAGCCGCATATTCCTCTGTTGATTGGCGGCGGCGGCGAGAAAGTCACGCTCAAATTGGTAGCGCAGTATGGTGATGGCTGCAATGTTGGTGGCGATATTGCGACCATCAAGCACAAATTTGAGGTTATCAAGCAGCATTGCGAGACGGTGGGCCGCGACTACAACAGCATTCATCGCACCAGCAACGCTAATTGCTATATCGGCGAGACCGAGGCCGAGGCGATTGCCAAACTGCCAGAGGCGATGCGGAGCAATCTCGCGCAAGCACGTCAGCAAGCATTGATCGGTACGCCCTCGCAAATTCGTGAGCGCATTGCCGAGTACGAAGAGGCTGGTGTGCAGGAGTTGATTGTCTACTTCTCTGATGCCACCAAACTCGAACCTTTGCGCCTGTTCTCGCAGGAATGCATTCAATAATCAAAAATACATTTGATGATGGACATGAATTTCCATGTCCATCATCAGATGTACTTTATGCATAGTGTTTGCGCACCTCCTCGTAGCGTTCTATCACTTCGTCGATATCGCCAACCATATAAAACATATCTTCGGGTACATGGTCATACGTACCATCCAGAATCTGTCCAGCTCCGCGCATGCTCTCTTTGAGCGGGACATAGCGACCTTCTCGACCGTTGAATATCTGCGCTACAAACATCGGTTGCGTCAGGAATCGCAGCATCTTACGCGCACGGGCTACATTGAGCTTATCTTCATCGGAAAGTTCCTCGATGCCCAGAATGTTGATGATGCTTTGCAGTTCCTGATAACGTTGGATCAGCTTTTGTACGCCGCGAGCAACCCGGTAGTGTTCCGTGCTGA
>JAJZEJ010000208.1 GCA_021828635.1 Chloroflexota bacterium | reverse complement strand
AGATAGCCATCGGTCGTCCAGCCCAATGCGTTAAGCCCAGTGCTGTTGCTAATGACAAAATTCGCATTATAGCCAGGTGCATAGCCACTCAGGTCGCCACTATAAACACTAAGGCTCGTAGTAGATGCCAGGTTAGTTAGATTCGATGTGCCACTTGTATTTCCTATAGCCAATTTGCTGCCATCGTGGGACCAGGCCAGCAGCATACTGTTCGCCGCTCCAGAGAACTGTTGCCGTGCTTTATAATGTGGCGAAGCTGATGATTGCTGATAAAGCGTTGGTACATCCCATAGAAAAACCTGTCCATCGCCATCAGCGCCAGCCGAGGCTAGTATAGAAACCGTCGGCGACCAGATCAGCGAGGAGATCGGATGGTTGTGACCAAGTAGTGTTAAGACGGGGGCATCGGGATTATGTTGTGTAACACCGGAATGTTGTGATTGATTGTGGGGTGATGTATTGTTGGTATGTCTTGTTAGCGCCCAGGCTCCCAGCCCTGCACCCGCGACCACGATTACCAGCGCGGCGCTACTGCCTGTGATAAGCTGACGACGTGTCAATCCTGCTCGTGCTGTATTCGTCGATGACAATGTAGTGGCGGGGGCATCTGGCATGGTAGCAGGTGCATCACTTGCTGACTTGGATGAGAAACCCTCAGTGTTCATTGGGTGCGCAGGAAGTAGTGTTAGTTCATAAGGAGCGTTTGCTGCGGCTTGGTGCAGTGCCGCGACAAAGGCACGCGCTGAGGCTGGACGTTGCGCCGGAACTTTGGCGAGTCCTTGCAATAATACCTGTTCGCAAGCCAGAGAGAGCATCGGATTGATCTGGCGTGGCGGCGGCGGTGGCATCGTCATGTGTTGGATGGTCGTTGCGAAGCCGCTTTCACCTTTGAATGGTAGTCTGCCAACCAGCAATTGATAGGCAATCACGGCCAGACTATAGTTATCGCTAGCCATTTCTGCCTTGCCTTGTGCCTGCTCCGGGGCCATATAGTCGGGCGTGCCGATGCCGACGCCGGTTTTGGTGAGTTGCTCGTTCGTGGTGAGGATGCGTGCAATACCAAAGTCAGCCAGCAGAAGCCAGTTATCGGCGGTCAAGAGCATGTTGCCGGGTTTGATGTCACGATGAATGATGTTCTGGCTATGTGCGTAGTCGATGGCTTCGGCGGCTTGTGTTAAATAGGTGAGTGCCTCGGTTAGCGGCATACTAGTTCGTTGCGCAGTGTAAGTGCTGATACGGTTGGAGAGCGAACCATCGGAGATATAGGGCATAACGATGTAGGTGATGATCTGTCCGTTAGAAAGCGTCTGCACGCCGTAGTCATGGATGGGCAAAATATGTGGATGGTTAAGCGCGGCTGCTGCCTGGGCCTCGCGCTCAAAACGTTGTGCGTATTCCCTGTCGTTCTGATTATGTAAAGGCAAGGTTTTGATAGCGACCTGGCGGCGTAAGCGTGCGTCTTCCGCCAGCCAGACATCGCCCATACCACCTTGCCCGACGCTACGCAGCAGTCGGTAACGGCCCAGCATCGTGGATACAGGGTTCATTATATTGCTATCGTTACTCATACAGCTTTTCTCTATAGTGGAGTTTTGCCAAACAGTTGAACTTGCCTGTTCACTATACTATAAGCCCAACTTCTTGTATAGAAAATGAGTCATATGTCCTAAGTTACATAATTTGGTTGCTCTGAGGTTGCCACATCTTCACTCAGCTTTAGACATTTTACAGATAATCACTTATATTCTTCTGTTCCCACTCAAGCCACGTATCTACAACATTTGGGAGATCGGCTATCCCAAGTAATGGTTTGCCACGTGATGAACGAGCTACACCAATATCCCAAGCGACCACGCGCAAATCGCCAATAATGCCGAATGCTGCTACGGCTTTTTCGTCGTGCTGGCTAAAATGCCGCACTGAGCGGTAGCCGTCCAGCCAGACTTCAAAATACTCTTTTGAAGCTCTCAAGACGCCATATGGTTCGATTGAACGCCAACATGCTCCAGCACTGTCGAAATCGAATACGGTAATGCTATCACCGTGACGATGCACATTGTCGAGAGTGAGATCCATATGACAGATTCCATGATCCAATGTTGAGTTGGCGATGATCTGTTTCAAGCGTTCGCCTAAAGCCACTGCCTGCTTCCATCTGTTGGCTTCACGAAGGTGCATGTTCATTCGGCGTAGCTGTTCGTCGATGAGAATGTGAGCATCATAGCTCTCACGTGGGAACGAAGAAGCAAAGGTGTCAGCCGCTTGATGGATGTGAGCAGCCGTTTTTCCTAGTAGTGTATAGATGTGTCGCTCTGGTGCTGGCTTTTCTCCTGGTACCCATTCAAAAAGCGCGGCCACGCGATCTCGCCCGTCTACATGGAATGACTCCACGTATCCATGTTTGCCATGTACAGGTTTTGCTACTGGCACCCCGTTTTGAAGAAGATGTATGATGAGGTCTAATTCCCATTGTACCTCGTCGATTGTCCGACGAAGATGGTACAGTTTGAGGGCAAATCGACCTGCCGACGTTGTGACTGCGATAACATCATTTGTAGGCGTATTGAGATACTCGCAGATGACGGAGTTCAAGCCGAAATGGTTTTCAATTTGTTGTTCAAGGCTCATAGGTCGTTCATTCTCGTTTAGTAGCTGAATATCGAGTTAGTTAGCGCCTCTACCTAGCATGATATACTTAGCATACCACAATTAGTGACACCCTTTTATGCCCGCGCTGAACTACGCGCCGTTTCTGTATATCACTACATGTTATGAAAGATGTGTGTTTGATATGGATATGTTTCCTTCACCGACCGCTTTAGCAGCTAGATTCAATGAGGTTTGTACTGAGCGTCTTATCTTGCGTCGTCCTCGCATGGAAGACGCTGCTGCTGTGTTTGCTATCCACGGCGATCCGGCAACCTATCGCTATAGTCCTGCGGCCCCGCATCCTGATTTAGCTACCAGTGAAGAGATGTTGCGATCATTCCTGCACCACTGGGAAACTTATGGCTTTGGATATTGGGCTGTTACCCTTGCACAGGAAGAGAAGATTATCGGTTTTGGGGGAGTAGAACATCAAATCTGGCGTGATCGAGAAGTACTCAACCTGTACTATCGGTTCACTCCTGGTGCATGGGGCAAAGGCTATGCGACTGAAATGGCACAAACCGCAGTAACTCTCGCCCGAAAACATCTTGCGCTATGGCCCGTCGTTGCTCGCACAAGACCTGCAAATAGTGCCTCGATAAAAACTGCCGAGCGAGCCGGATTGCAGCGTCGCCCTGACCTAGATACCGAACACATCGTCTTTGCGCTTGGCTGGACTCCGGTTGAGGATGTTTAGAGTTCTCATATCCTAGCCATAAGCACTATTCATGACGTACTATAAGCCTATAGAACGAATTTACGAACGGGAAAATACATGAATAAGCGTAAGATGCCGGTAAAGTCTATTAAGCCGCCCAAGTTTCCTAAACAGCCACTGGAGAAAGGCTTGCCGGAAGATTCTCTGCTTGATCGTGCGTACTGCGCTCAACGCGCACTCTCTCATGATGATTTTACCAGGCTGGTGGCTGAACGAGTAGCCTTTGACCAAGTGCAGTTTCAGCAGGTGCATCTGGAGAAGACACACTTCAAAAAGGCACAGATACTGGATAGCCGTTTCACTGTGTGTGATTTCGCCAATGCCGAATGGCCGGAAGCTAGCTTGAGCCGTGTAGAACTTCTCGGCTGTCATTTGACGGGTTGGCAATGTAGCGAGGCACAATTGCAGGACGTGCTTTTCAAGGAGTGTCGTGGCAGTTTCGCGCAGTTTGCCTTCGCAACTCTCAAAGCTGTACGTTTTGAGGATTGCGAACTGTCAGAAGTCAATTTTCTGAACGTGGACCTCTCCAGCGTAACATTTGTCAATTGTGACTTGAACCATGCTGATCTCACAGGCACAAAGCTGGCTGGCATCGACCTGCGAGGATGTAAGATAGATGGTGTGCGTGTTGGGCCACAAGAACTCAAAGGAGCCATCATCGACCCTAATCAGGCGCTGGCTTTTGTGCGCAGCATGGGCATTACGGTTAAACCTCTGAATGGAAGTTTACAGGAAGATTAGTGCATCTCATGCATATCTCCCATATCATGATGTTCCATCCCGTCCATATCGTGCATATCACTCATAGTATGTTCTGGCATATCCATCATTTTTAGCATCGGTAGACCACCCGTGCGGATGAAGCGAATAACGAGAATTGCTGCCAGCACAAGAAAGATGATGTTGAGTATTGTGGTGTAGTTCCACTGGACGCCTTCTGTAAACGCTATGACATTGCGATTCTGAGGAATGATGTGCAATGCTTCAAACAAAAACTCGATGATGTAGCCCGCAGCCGCCATTGTGACATAGAAGGTTGCCAGAATGTAGGCCATGACTTTCCAGCTATAGTATTTGCGATAGATGTCCAGAATCGGGATGATAATCAGGTCAGCGAAGATGAAACTGACCACGCCGCCGAAGCTGATGCCGCCCCGCCAGAGAACCGCCGCCAGAGGCACATTACCGACCGAGCAGACAAAGCTGATGATAGCGACGAGCGGTCCTACTAGTGGCCCTTCAATTTTTGAGAGCGTTGGGTTATTGGAGAGGAAAAATGCACGCCAGAAAGTATCTGGTACCCAGGCCGCTAATGCGCCCGCGATCAATAAGCCTAATGCAATATCGACCCAGACAGAGGCCCAATCCATCACGAAGTAGTTACTGACAGCGGTGAACCCCTTGCCACTGAAAAGTTTTTGCCAGAATGAGCCATCCCCTACACTCATATCCATTGCGGCATGGCCCTCCATCTTGCCCATCATGCCTTTCTTCGCCTGTTCCTTCGCACGTTGTACCAGGCTATGAGTGAGTGTGAAGCGGAAGATAAGCGCGATGAAAATGACCATGAGGAGCCCACCGAGATATTCGGCGAGTGTAAATTGCCAGCCAAGCAGGATAATCAGAATGATACCAAGCTCGATTACCAGATTGGTGGAGGCCAGTTCAAAGGCCATCGCGGCGGTAAAGCTAGCACCTTTTTGAAAGAGCGAACGCGCCAGCGCCACGGCTGCGTAAGAACATGAACTGGAAGCGATGCCGAACAGCGTGGCGAAGGCAAGCGATTTTGGTCCATCGTCGCCCAACGTTTTGGCGATGGCTTTGTGCGACACAACGGCCTGCACGATGCCAGAAAGCGTGAAGCCGAGGATAAGCGGCCATAGTATCTCCCAAAACATGCTGAAGGCGCTAAACAATGCCTGACCTATGCTGTTAATAATATTCATGGTGCGAACCTTTCATAGAGTGGCTACAAACGTTGTCACAGCGTTTTGCTGAGAACCCATACCCCCCTGGTATGGGTATACAGTAAATATAACGTGGTTGTCAAGAGCATGTTTTGATTCTTCTCTTTGCTTATTTCACGATGAGTAGCCACATTACGATGTGGGAACTTTTGGCACTCCAGTACGTCTACTAATTAGGCTGATTAACAGCCACGTACAAGCAATGTACGGACACACGATCATACTTATGAGGAGTGAACACATGTTTTCTGGAAAAAACAGCCTGCTCGTTATTGGAGGCGTCGTACTCGTAGCCATTCTGGTTGTGGCTGGTTTGATGTTTGCGCGTAGTAGGAATGCGACCGCGCAGACAACGCCAAAAGCCTGTGGCATCGTGATTATGCATAGCCCTACTGGCCCGGCATTCGGTGTACAGCATAGCTCGGTGCAGCAGGTGACGAACTGTTTCTGGCAAGCCTATCAGCAGTGTCAGCCTACGACGATGCAGTTAACGTTCATGGGCGTCGATGCGGGTGTGCGACACACGTTTACTATCCAGAAAAAAGGTAGCGATTGTGCGATCACTGATAGCGCCCAAAACTACAATGTCAGTGTAAAACTCACGTCGAAGCCGAGGGTTTCTGCCTGTAGCAGCATGGCTATGCAGTCAGATGGATTGCATATCACTGCTTGTGGGAATGAAGGTACCTTCATTATCCCGACAACTTCCAGTCTCCCATAAAAGAGCGAAGCCCCCGATTGTCTTCACTCAATCAGGGGCTATGACACTTCTCTCCAGAGTTTGATGCGTGTGGTGTGCAATCCGATCAGGGCTGGCGGCGAGGGTCAGGGTGAGAGTTGACCTTGCTGCTATGCTCTGTTCGGTTTTTTATGGTCCAGCGAGGACACAGCCACCAGCCGTATTATCCCACTCCTCCTGTACGATATATTCGTCTCCGTTCCAATTGACATCCCCACCAGCAGAGTCGAGCGCACCGAACTGCCAGGCGCATTTGTCGCCGATCTCCTGCCCACTGGAATCTGTCCAGGCGTTGAGGAGCGGGTCAGTCGCAGCTTCCATCTGCTCGTGCGAGGTGACATTGATGGTTTGGTCGGCATCATCGTTATTGGGGCTAGAGCCGGGGTTACAGGAGAAACTGGCTGCATACGGCATTGCCGCGTAGATGGTGTCGGTGCCAAAGTAGTTGTGGTAGGCGCAAAAACTGTTCGAGGCACACTGACTGTACGAGCTGTCGAAGCAGAGGTCTTGATTCTGCTCCAGGAAGACGAAGAAGATGTTGTCAATGCCGGATGTCCAGCCGTTGGTATTGAGCGCGTTTGTTACCTCATTCTGGATATCGCTATCGAGCAAGGGAC
>JAJZEJ010000264.1 GCA_021828635.1 Chloroflexota bacterium | reverse complement strand
CCGAAAATAGCGGCCATCTGGCAAGCTTGAACACCACAACCGGCGAACTCACACCTTTCGCGTTGCCCTACACCTCTATCGGGCAGGTGCGCGTCGCCCCTGAGCGTGTCGTTTTCTTAGGCGCATCGGCAACTCTTCCCGCATCGGTCGTTCAGCTAGATTTGGCGACAGGGAAGACTACGCTATTCCAAACGGCCAGCAAGGTACAGGTCGATCCCGCCTACCTCTCCATTCCTGAAAGCATCGAGTTTCCCACCGAGAACGGCCTGACTGCACACGCGCTCTACTACGCGCCGCGCAATCCCGACTATGCCGCGCCAGAGAGCGAGAAACCGCCATTACTGGTCATGATCCACGGTGGCCCCACCGCATCCACCAGCAGTTCATTCAATTTGCAGTTGCAATACTGGACGAGTCGCGGCATCGCTGTACTGGATGTTAACTACGGCGGCAGTACAGGTTATGGGCGTGCATATCGTGAGCGGCTCAAGGGACAATGGGGCATTGTCGATATTGACGATTGCGTCAATGGAGCAAAGTATCTGGCGCAACGCGGTCTAGTTGATGGCAACCGGCTCGCCATCAGAGGCGGTAGCGCGGGTGGCTATACCACGTTGGGCGTGCTAACCTTCCGCGACGAGTTCAGGACGGGAGCCAGCTACTACGGCGTCGGCGACCTGGAAGGATTGGTCAAGGATACACACAAGTTCGAGTCACGCTATCTGGATGGCCTGATCGGCCCCTATCCAGAGCGTATTGACCTCTATCATCAGCGTTCACCCATCTATGGCATCGAGCATCTCTCGCGCCCTGTGATCTTCTTTCAGGGGCTTGATGACAAGATCGTGCCGCCCAATCAGGCCGAGAGCATGGTTGAGGCATTGCGCAAGAAGGGTGTGCCAGTGGCCTACGTGGCCTATGAGGGCGAGGGACATGGCTTTCGTCGTGGCGAAAACATCAAACACTCGCTAGAGAGCGAACTGTACTTCTACTCCAAAGTTCTCGGTTTCGAGCTAGCCGATCAGGTAGAGCCGGTCAAGATTGAGAATATGTAAAAGCAATGAGGTAGGGCTTTCCACGAAGGATACCCTGCCTCATTGTTTGCTATGACATTGCCTGCACAAGTGCCTTGCGAGCCTCATCCTCCGTCTGCGCATCAATCATGCTATCAAAAAGCTGTTGCAATATCGCCGAATCGCTGATGGATTGACTGACCTGCTCGGCTTGCACAGCTAGCGCGGGAAAGCGTTTGCTGGTAGTACGCACAAGCATAGAGCGTAGTGTCTCCAGCCGCCCCTCTACCTTACCCTCAGCTTTACCCTCTTTTTTCGCTTTCTTCTTTGCGTCTCGCACCATCTCCCGGTAGGCCCAGGATTCTTGTAGAATATCTTTGAGCATCGCAAACCTCCTTCTGAGCCATTCTTTGTCAGCTTTATTGTTAAAAGCTAACGCTGCAAACGAATATGCCATCGTCAATAGATCGGTCTTGTCAGCCTCTTGTAAGCGTTCAATCATGTCATCAACCACTTCTCGCCTGTTGCTATCCTTCATTAAGGGCAACAGTGGTAAGAAGCCCTCCAGGCCGGGTTGCAAAAGCATGTTTTGCGGCCACTCCCAGAGTTTGATATTCTTGAAATGGAAAATATGCACTACTTCATCGGGAGGAAACTTCCTAATATACGGCGGTTCTACAATCTTCCCTCCTGGTTTCAAGTATACAACAAAGGAATACACAGGGCAATCATATGTATCGGTTGCCCAGGTGTTATACTTCCAAAGCCGTTTTCCCATATCTTTGTCACGTCTGCGCTGGAACTCTATGTGTAGAATGACCACTATCCCATAGAAATACACTTTCAGCAACAGATCAGCATGAATAGTACGCTGCTGCTTCAGTTCCTTATCCAAACGCTCGATGAAGCGGGCGTGCGGAACAAGAAGCGTCACAAATGCCTGCAAATTATCGCCTGCTAGCGTTTTTGTAAAATCGTCCCATTGACCCATAATCCATAACCTCCACATCACGATAATAGTACAGTTTATCACTTTGTAATCATGTTGTCTATCTATTTTTCAAAAAATGAAAGAATTATAATCTTAGCAGTAAATGGCTGTTGAGATGTGCTACAATGGAACAGCAATCAATATATTGAGCCAGCAAGGAGTTGTTACGTATGGTTCTAGATAATAGCCTCGTCGGCAAGCAGTCCGCGCCACACACATTTCGCATTGAGCGCGAGGCGGTGCAGCGTTTTATTGAAGCAACAGGCGATCCGGCTTTACAAAACGGCATGCCGGATGACTACGTACCGCCTACTTTCCCTACCACGTTTCGTGTGCCAATTTCCGGTATGGAACTTGATATGACGAAGATGCAACTGCTACACGGTGAGCAATCTTATAGCTACAGCCGCCCTTTGCACGTTGGCGAAGAGATCACCTGCGTGGCGAGCATCAGCGAGATACGCCAGCGCGAGGGACGTAGTGGCTCAATGACCTTCATTGTACGTGAGATGGTGGCGACTGATAGTGCGCAGCAACACGTCTTTACAGCCAGCGGCACATCAATTGTGCGTGTGAAAGCATGACACCCAAAAAAGCATATCCACAAGCATGGCACCCACAAGGGATGCCACCACATGTAGTGACATCCCTTGTGGGTATCAGGCTTGCTCTTCGCATGGGGATTTGCTACACTGTAGGCAACATAGACCGGTCATGGATTCAGTGAGGAGCTATCCTATGCGGATGATTGATGATAGCCGCCCAAAGTATGCCGCCGTTCTCAAGGTATTACAGGATTGGAAGCAATTGCCGGAGAGCGACGTGGCACGCCTGGTGCGTCAATACTATCTCATAACCGACGATTTTCGGGAGATGGAAGATCAAGGGTTGCTCACTATGACCTTCGTGGGAGATGAATATATGCTTGCCGCAACGCTTCTAGGTCGTATCTGGCTGGAAGAATATCATAAGGAGTGAACTCAATGTCCTACGACGATGAAGAGGAACAGTTTCCCTATACCACTATTGGTACCGACGATGCCCGGCACATGATTGAAGCAGGTGTGCGCGTCGTCGATGTGCGTCAGCAGACTGAGTGGGATCGCGGCCATATCGCCGAGGCCGAACTGGTGCCGATCACCGGCATCTACTCATTTGGTAAGGCGCTACAAGAGCTGCATATTGCACCGGATGAAGAGGTTATTTTTATGTGCGCGGCAGGCCAGCGTAGCGCGATGGCTTCAGAGATTGCCTCTTTGCTCGGCTTACAAAAGGTCTATAACCTGGCGAACGGCATGAACGGCTGGGTCAATCGTGGCTATCCTATCGAACGCTAGTTTGTTAGAGATCAGGATTATGTAAGGAGTATATTTGTATGGCATTATTGGAAGGCAAGAAGGCGCTCATCTTTGGCGTCGCCAATCACCGTTCGATTGCCTGGGCCATCGCACAGGCACTTGCTGGAGAAGGTGCGCAATTGGCACTGGCCTATCAGGAGCGCATGGAGAAATATGTGCGCGACCTGGCGGCCAAGATTCCGAATACGCCGGTTGTGCAGTGCGATGTGCAGAACGACGATGAACTCGACACAGCATTTGCGCAAGTGGGAGAACTGTTCGATGGCAAGCTCGACATCCTTATCCACTGCGTTGCTTATGCGCCTCCCTCTGAACTGGAGAATCCCTTTATCCAGACGACCCGTGCGGGTTTCCATACAGCCCTCGATATCAGCGCCTATTCGCTGGTGGCAATGGCACGGCGTGCGCAACCGCTCATGCAGGCCACTGGCAGCGGTAGCATTCTCGCGCTCACCTACATGGCGAGCGAGCGTGTCATGCCCAAATATAATGTGATGGCCGTGGCGAAAGCGGCGCTGGAATGTAGCGTGCGCTACCTGGCTTTCGAGATGGGCGAACATAACATTCGCGTCAACGCTATCTCCGCAGGCCCCCTCAACACGCTGGCCGCTCGCGGCGTCTCTGGCTTTACATCTTTCCGTGAACAGATGAGCCATGCCGCCCCTCTGCGCCGCAATATCGAGCAGGCCGAGGTGGGCGACAGCGCACTCTTCCTGTGCAGTCCATTGGCCCGCGCCATTACCGGCGAAATTATGTTCGTTGATGCTGGCTACAATATCATGGGTGCGTAAACATCACTCAATGGCAAACAACAAAGATAGGTGTGCGTTTGCACACCTATCTTTGTTGTTTGCCATATAGATTACATCATACCGCCCATGCCGCCCATACCACCCATGCCACCCATACCAGCAGCAGCAGCGCCTGCACCTTCCTCTTCAGGAGAGTCGGTAATCAGCGTGTCGGTGGAGAGAACCATTCCAGCGATGCTGGCCGCATTCTGTAGCGCGGAGCGGGTCACCTTGACAGGATCGACGATACCGGCCTTGAGCATATCAACATACTCACCTGCCAGCGCATCGAAGCCATGACCACGCTGACCCTTGCGCACATTCTCAACGACAACAGCCCCATCTTTACCAGCATTGAAGGCAATCTGACGCAGTGGCTCTTCAAGTGCGCGGCGCAGAATGTTGAGACCGGTGGTCTCATCGCCAGGGGCAGTCTGCACCTGATCCAATGCAGGGATAGCGGCGATCAGCGCGGAGCCACCGCCGGGGATGATGCCCTCTTCGATAGCGGCGCGGGTCGCGGAGAGTGCATCCTCAACGCGATGCTTCTTCTCTTTCATCTCAACCTCAGTAGCAGCGCCAACCTTGATAACGCCAACACCACCGGCCAGTTTTGCCAGACGCTCCTGGAGCTTCTCGCTGTCGTAGTCGCTGGTGGTTTCCTGAATCTGAGCGCGGATCTGACGCACACGAGCCTGAATCTCTTGCTCGGAGCCAGCGCCTTCAACGATGGTTGTGTTATCTTTGTTGGCGCTAACTGTGCGGGCGCGACCAAGATCACGCAGCGTTGCATTCTCCAGCTTTAGGCCGCGCTTCTCGGTAATCGCGCTAGCGCCGGTCAGGATGGCGATATCCTCAAGCATGGCCTCGCGTCGATCACCAAAGCCGGGAGCTTTGATAGCCAGCACGTTGAAGGCACCACGCAACTTGTTGACAACCAGAGTTGCCAGCGCCTCACCATCGACATCCTCAGCAATGATGACGAAATTCTTGTTGCCAGCCTGCAAGACGCGCTCCAGGAGGGGCAGAATATCGGCAATCGCGCTGATCTTCTTGTCGGTGATAAGAATGAAAGGACTCTGCAACTCGGCCTCGGTATTTTCCGGGTTGGTTGCCATATAGGGCGAGATGAAGCCACGGTCGAATTGCATACCCTCGGTATACTCTTTCTCCATGACGATACCGCGACCCTCTTCCACCGTGATAACGCCGTCCTTACCAACCTTCTCCATGACCTCGGCGATCAGTTCACCGATGGTGGCATCGGCAGCGGAGATAGAGGCCACCTGGGCGATCTCTTCGCGTGTCTCAACCGGTTTGCTCATGGCCTTAATCTCTTCAATGACGGCCTCGACGCCTTTCTCCAGGCCACGACGCAGAATCATCGGATTGGCACCAGCAGCAACGTTCCTCAGACCTTCGGTAACAATAGCCTGAGCCAGCACGGTCGCGGTGGTGGTACCGTCGCCGGCCACGTCGTTCGTCTTAGTCGCCACTTCCTTGAGCAATTGAGCGCCCATGTTCTCAAAGGGATCGGGCAGTTCAATCTCGCGTGCAATGGTTACGCCATCGTTGGTAACGGTGGGTGCGCCATATTTCTTGTCTAGAACCACGTTGCGACCCTTTGGACCCAGGGTCACTTTGACGGCTCCCGCTACGGCATCGATACCCTTCTTGAGGGAGTGGCGAGCCTGATCTTCAAACAGCAATCTTTTTGCCACGAAACATCTCTCCTATTCAACAATACCCATGACATCGCTCTCGCGCAGGATTAAATACTCCTCGCCATCAATTTTGACCTCAGTACCAGAGTACTTGGCAAACAAGACACGCTGACCAACCTGAATCTCCATGTCGGTGCGCTTGCCATTGTCCAAAACCTTGCCAGGGCCAACCGCCAACACTTCGCCCTCCTGGGGCTTCTCTTTCGCGGTATCTGGCAAGACAATGCCACTCTTCGTGACGGTTTCACGTGCGAGGGCTTTCACAACGAGACGATCACCCATTGGCCGAAGCTTGACACTTACTGCTGCCATGCTATGTTCCTCCCTATCTTTTCTGTTCTGTTCTCTATTCTTATGAAGGTGAGAGACCAATCAATGCGCTTGTTAGCACTCTCACCTTGAGAGTGCGAACCGTCCATTATAATACAACATTGTGGGCCGAGATGCAAGAGGGTACGTTATGTTTTTTCTCAACGACACAAATAAGGCGGGTACCCTGCTCAGGTCCATATCCTTTGAGAGGAAAGCTGCTGTAGACCTCTCTGCTGACATCCATTGTAATTTTCGGCGATGTCAGGTAATCTCTTAATAAGCCAGAGGCGTATCTATAATTGATTGTCCCAGGCCATAAATTATTTCAAAGGAGCAGCAGTGGATACATATTACGATCCTAAAGACCTCGCGCATTTCCCTGATGTCGGCAAGGATGCACCCGAACTCTGGAACAAGTTCCTTGAATGGTACAATGCCGTTTTCGCGGAAGGCGCACTCTCCGAACGTGAAAAAGCTCTAATCGCGCTCGCGGTCGCTCATACAGTGCAATGTCCCTAC
>JAJZEJ010000834.1 GCA_021828635.1 Chloroflexota bacterium | reverse complement strand
TCCATCATGCAACTTTGTCTACCACGCAACTAGAGAAGGAATAACTGTATGGCTAGTAAAAGTCCTATTATCATTTTAATGGCTGATGACGACGAAGACGATATCTTGCTAACTCAGAAAGCACTCAAGCAGGGCAAATTGCTCAACGAACTCTACTGTGTACGCGACGGTGAAGAACTGCTGGATTATCTTTTTCATCGGGATGCATATAGCGACCCAGGCACAGCGCCCCGCCCTGGTGTGATACTGCTTGATCTGAATATGCCCAGGAAGGATGGGCGTGAGGCACTCAAAGAGATCAAAGAGCATCCCGACGTGAAGGATATTCCCATTGTTGTTTTTACAACCTCGAAAGCGGAAGAAGACGTGTATCGCTCCTATAAACTAGGTGTCAACTCGTTTGTTACCAAACCTGTCACTTTTGAGCGCCTGATTGAGGTTATGCAGATGCTCGGCAAATACTGGTTTGAGATCGTCACACTGCCTCAGTAGGAGAGAAAAGGTGTCTATGCAGAACTACCAGGCGGCCATCATTACAGTGTTGCTCATCGAAGATGATGAGGAAGACTTCATTCTCCTACGCAAGGTGCTATCGAGGATTCCCCACGCGAGTTACAAGGTTCTCTGGGAGCAATCATTCGAGGACGGTCTGGCGCACATGCAGCATGCCGACCATGATATTTGCCTGGTTGATTACCGCCTGGGTGCGAGTAGTGGTATCGAATTGTTACAAGCAGCCCGTAAAGAAGGCTATAGCCGCCCGATTATTATGTTGACGGGGGCTACCGGTGGCGATATTGATATTCAGGCGCTCCAGGCTGGTGCCGACGACTATGTGACCAAAGAATTGCTGCAAGGCGAATTGCTCTATCGCATGATGCGCTACGCTATTGAGCGCCGTAAGGCCGAACAGGAGCGTGAGCGCCTGTTGCGTGAGCAGATTACTCGTGACGAACGCGAGGCACGACGCAACGAATTTATCAGCATGGTTGTCCATGAACTCAAAACGCCGCTCAGCAGTCTTAAAGGGTATGCGCAATTGCTGAGCAGGCGCAACAAACGTGCGGGCGATGAGCAGGCCGCGCAATTGGCGAACAAAATAGACCAGCAGGCCACGCGCCTGGCCGGTCTGATCGAAGACTTGCTCGATATTAGCCGTATAGAGGGCGGCAAGTTGCAACTACGCGAGAGTGAATTTAATTTCGATGAGCTGATCAACGAAGTCG
This sequence comes from Chloroflexota bacterium, assembly GCA_021828635.1. The sequence goes on along the minus strand of JAJZEJ010000834.1, from coordinate 5,485 downwards.
TTGAAAATGTGCAGTTGACGACTGAGCATCATACACTCATAAAAGAAGGGGCAGTAGAAAAAATAGTGTGTGCCGACCGCGAACGCATCGGTCAGGTGCTGACCAATTTGCTGACCAATGCTATCAAATACGCGCCTCTCTCAGAGAATATTTTGGTGAAGCTCTCATCCGATGCCCAGGGCGTTACCACCTGTGTGCAGGATTCTGGTCCAGGCATTCCTAAAGAACAGCAGGCCGCTATTTTTGAGCCATTTTATCGCGTCGAGCGTCCGAACCAGAGAAACGTCGCTGGTCTCGGTCTGGGTCTTGCTATTTCTGCCGATTTGATTAAACGTCATCGGGGCCGTCTCTGGGTTGAAAGCGAGGAGGGCCAGGGAGCCACCTTCTGCTTCACTTTGCCGGATAGGGGCGAAAAATAATTATTTGTGGGCAGATGAAAACCGTCGCATGCGTCGAAGAAGACGCATGCGACGGTTTTCATCTGCCCTATCCAACCTCTTCCGGCTATACGTCGTACATAGTATGATATAGATATATCGTAAAGGGCAGAAAGGTTTACCCATGCGTAGGAAAAACACGCGCGTCAATCGCGTTTCACAGATAATACGCTTCTTCCGCGTCTCTCGCCTGCTTCTCTGGACCATCTGGGTCATTTATCGTGAGCGAAAACGGGTGGTTCGGGCGCGAGAACGCGGCAATTATGATGTACAACCCAATATCGAGGTACTGATTCAGGTGCTTGTGGCATTCCGCAAGGCCGCTATTCAATTGGGTGTGCTGATGATTAAGCTCGGTCAGTTCCTCAGTTCACGCGCCGACCTGCTACCGGAGCAGGCGTTAAAAGTGCTATCTTCACTGCAAGACGAGGTGCCAGAGGAGCCATTCGATCACGTAATTGAAGTTATCGAAACAGAACTGGGCAAGCCGGTTGATGAGGTTTTCAGCTTCATAGAGCGCAAATGTACCGCCGCTGCCTCGCTTGGTCAGGTGCATAAGGCCACACTACTCTCCACTGGTGAGACAGTGGCTGTCAAGATACAGCGTCCCAATATTGAGCAGCTTGTGGCAATGGACCTGAGTACCATCAAATTTGTTATTCGTATCATCAACCGTTTTGTCGATGTCAGCGAATTTATTGACCTGATGGCTATTTACCGTGAATTTCGTCGCACCACCTATGAAGAGATCGATTTCGTGCGTGAAGCAGCAAACTCCAAACGCTTTAAGGAGATGTTCAAGGACGATCCCAGTATCTATATTCCACGCATCCATGATGAATATGTGACGAAACGTTTGTTGGTAATGGAATGGATCGATGGTATCAAAATCAATGATTACGCGGCGCTTGAGGCCAATCATATCAGTCGCATCGAGGTTGCCAAGCGCACTGTACAGGCATACTTCCAGCAATTCTTTGTGGAGGGTTTTTTCCATGCCGACCCACATCCCGGCAACATCTTTGTCAAGAGTGGTGTTACGACCGACGATGGTGGTCCGGTAGTCGCCTTTCTAGACTTTGGCATGGTTGGCACGCTGAGTCGTGGCATGAAGAAGTCATTGAAAGACCTTTTCCTGGGCTTTTTGGCGCGTGACTCGCGTGGATTGGTGAAGGCGCTGGAACGTCTGGGCTTCATCGGCGAAGGTGCCAATATGGCCTCGATTGAGCGCGGCATGGGACTGATGATGGAGCAGTATTACGGTATAACACTCGGTGAAGCACGCGATATGGACATTCCCGACGTGGGACATGATGTTCAGAGCCTGCTCTATGGGCAGCCATTCCAGATTCCCGCGCAATTTGCCTTCACCGGACGCGCCATTGGCACCCTGGTCGGCGTCTCGACCGGCCTGGCTCCGGAGTTCAACTTCATAGAGGTCGCGCTACCCTATGCACGCAAATTCCTGGGCCTGGATGCTGAAAACATCGGCCAGACCATCCAGCAGACGCTGACGCAATTGCTGGATGTTGGACGTGTCTTGCTGACGCTACCGCGCACGCTAGAGCAGGTTATCAACAAGATCGATACGGGCCAGATCGAGGTGCGGTTAGCTGAAACGCCACAGCGTGGACGTGGACGGCGTGGGCGTGGACGCAACGGCGGTAATGGCAATGGCGCTGTCATGAGTAGTGGCAGTGGAAGTCTGACCTGGGCTTTCATGTTCGCCGTCGCCGTCGCCGCCGGTGTTTTTCTGATGACCACGGCGCATCTGATGCTCCCCGGCTGGCTCTGCTTAGGTTTCGCGGGCCTGACGGCGCTGGGCTTGCTGGTGAGAAGATAGAGATATTATGTCCAATCGCCGATAAATATCTCGTCTTTCTCTTCAACATGGCTACCGAGCATAGGATGCAATGACATGGCGGGTGCGTATTTGCTGGCGGGAACGTTGCGTCCTAACGTCTCAGCCATTGCGCGTACATAGTGAGGTGCGCCACCGCAGCAAATGCCAATGTAGTTTACGCCCATGTGTTGTGCTTGCCTGGCAAATTCAGCCATCTCGAAACGGTTATACAAAAATGGCTCCAATGCTAGTGGAAAGGCTTGTGTGCCATCAGGCCGTTTCAGCGTTTCAAACGTGGGCATGGCGGGCGTGGTCTTGTAGGGTACAGGTTGGGCCGCGACATAGCAACTGACGGATTGGCGCACACGCTCGATGATGGGCAACATGGTAGTTGGTCCGCGATCACAGTTCAGTCCGACGATGTCCGCGCCGTGGTCGGCCAGTATCTTGCATGCCTCAACATAGTCGTAGCCGTCGCGTGTCTGCTCTTTTTGTACCGAAGCCAACGTGATCATTGCCGGCAGCTTGAGTTCTTTGATGACCCCTAACGCGATTAGCGCCTCGCCAAGATAATCGTTCGTCTCGGCGATCACAAAGTCGATGCCCTCCTCAACTGCCCAGGAGAGTTGCTCTTCGTACATAGCGCGAACAATTTTGGAACTCTCTTGCATGTTATTCAGATCATAGGCCCAGGTATTGCAGATATCACCAGCTACCAGCGCATCGCCCTCGTGTGCTACCTCGTTTGCCAGTCGGACGGCGGCGCGGTTCATCTGCTCCAGATCGTTCTCGCGCCCCACGTCTTTGAGCTTCTCACGGTGCGCGTAATAGGTTAGCGCCACCATGACCTCGCTACCGGCACGTAAAAATTCGCGGTGCAACTCTTTCACGGCCTGCGGGAAGTCCAGTACGACCTCTGGCACGTAGGGACCAGCCTTGATGTAGCCGCGGCGTTCCAACTCGAAGACGTAGCCCTCGGCTCCAATGACGATACCCTGCTGCAAACGTTCTAAAATTCCGCGTGTTGTACGCATTGTCATGCTCCTTCTATAAAAAATCAAGTCTATGTCCCTACAGAGAATACAGGGCAAAACGGGAAGGGGTGAAACGGCTAATATCGTAGACGCTGGCTCCTTGCAGAGCTACCTGCATCAGCGTCTGACCAATCCAGGGTGCGTATTTATAGCCGGTACCGCGCCAGCCGACGCCAAGCGTGATGTTGTTATGGTCAGGAATGTGGCCCATGATAAAGTTGTCGTCGCTCACCAGGTCGTAGTAACATTGATCGACCTCAACCACATCGATGATATCCGCATCGCGTAACGAGGGCATACATGTAGCAACAAAGTTTTCAACACTGCTGATGCGCGTGTTCAGCGTCTTGACATCGGGTGGGTTATAAAAACCGATCTTGACGCCCGGCGTGCGCCCTTCATAGATGGGGTGGCCGTAGATGCCCACATCAAGATAGGCAAAAACGGGTAGCACATCAGAGGTGAATTGTTTACGCTGGTTCGCTGGTGGAATGAAGTATTTGCTCTGGCTCGGTCGGTCGGGCGTGAGTGGGCATTGCAACGTACAGTCGTCGATGCTGCGCAAGATGTCGTTGGTACCCCAACCTGCTGTAATGACTAGTTGTTCTGCCTGATAATTAGCACCATCAGTGTAGATGTGTACACTGCCAGTCCTGGCGCTAATGTGTGTCACATTGACATGTTCGACAATCTGCACTCCACGCTGCCGGAGTAGATTGAGCAGCGTGCGCGTAATCTCTGGCACGAAGAGGAAACCGGCCTCGACATCCAGGCGTCCCAGGTCTGCGCTAAATTGAGGAAAACGCTGACGCAAGGTATCGCGCCCAAATGCTTCTGTCTTGAGATGTAATGCTCGCAGTGTTTCATCGCTCTTGACTGCATAGGTCTCGGCCAGTTCCGGTGTAACACTGGCGCAGGCTAGGTTAAGACAGCCGCATTCAATCAGAAATGGCTCGGTGGCGTATTGCTGAAGTTGTAGCCAGAGTGTGCGGGCCTGATAAGCCAGACGAGCGTAGAAGGGGTCAAGATAGTCGTTGCGTATCGAGCGCGTATAGCTGAATGAAGCCGCTTTACGATTTTCAACGCCGATCACCTCCTTCTCTAAAATCGTTATATGCTGACAGAAATGTGAGGCATAATAGGCGCTACATAATCCCATAATGCCACCACCGATAATGATTAGCTCTTGCTGCTGCTCTTGCATGGTTGATATTCTATCCTTTCGTGATGCGTAACATCGTAGATCGTTGGACCGCTCTGGTCCGCGAAAAAGTAGTAGCGTGTGCTACCTAACTGAAATTTGCACTGTCCCAGGCCGCCAATGAGGAGACCATGATGCAGGCGAATCCACTCGTAGTAGCGTGGCGAGAGAGTATAGGCAGCGTAAGCATGTGTTTTACTGTGTCGAAAATGCTCTTTTGCGCGTTCATCATGCATCAGTACCAGGTTATACCAATAGCCAGGACGTAGCTCCAATGAGGAATAGCTGAGCAAACCAGGATTATGCTTGAGTTCAATTAACATCGTTTGATCTACTGTTTGGATATCCTCAAGTACGAACGGTTCAACTAGTTCACGGCGATGGCTAATAAAGCCAACAAAGGGTAGATCACTGGCTTGCCATTGTTGTAGCGCCAATGGCTGATACATGGCGACGCGGTGCGCCCGCTGATGCCGTTCCTGCACATGATAGAGCAATGATTGCTCGCTAGTGGTTGTGGGTTGCGCCAGCAGATAATGTAAGCGGCCGGCCATAAATGCCAGTACCGCCAGATCGGAGCGATTTCTCGCCGAGATAATAGAATACTGCTGCCCTGTGCCAGTTATCAACTGGAACTGCGAATCACGTTGCATGGCAAAACCTCTGCAAACTATGTGTTTCTACCAAAAGAGGGAAAATGATTACTCGCCACAACGTACAAGCTTACTGTAGCAATGGATGTCTTATCGGTAATCTGTACGTCAAGCCAAAGAGCCGTTAATGCATGTGGCGATGGTGATGGTGGTGTAGAAGATGGTGATGAGAGTGGGGAGTGTGGGAAGTGTGGGGAGCGTGACAGGATGAGCAGAAGCGTGGGCGCAACGAACTAAGGCGGTCAGAAACGTAAAAAGAGGAGAGCGCGGATTGATTGTGTAACAACGATTGGGCGGTTTTAGCTGCCAAAATCGGT
>JAJZEJ010000715.1 GCA_021828635.1 Chloroflexota bacterium | reverse complement strand
TGTGCCATCGCGTACAACAATGCAATCCGATCCCATGATAGCTACGTTATTGCACGTCGCTGGTTGCACGCAAACCCGTTGTACCGCTAATTCTTGCCAGATTGCATGCGTTAATGCGCTAAATGCGTGGTTGGGCTGCTCGGTATAGCGCAGCATGGCGAAGCCGTGACCCAGCACATCATCCAGCAATATTGTCTCGCCTGTGAGCGTCCCAACGGTAGGCTGTGGGAGCATGAGACCGACAAGCGAGCGTAAGGCAAGACGACGCGCTGGTATAAATAGACCATCAGTATAGCGCGGTTTGGGTTTGATGTCAGCCTCGCGCAAAAGATGCTGGGTGGGTGAAAATGTATCCACTGCACGGAGAATAACATTACGTAAAATAGCTGTTGGACGGGTAGGTGCTGTGACGACAAAGCCTATCAACGCGGAGAAACGTAGCATTTTTCGCAGGTGCGAGACACGCTCTTGCTCATAGCTGTCTAGCAGAGCGGGTGACATCTGTCCATGTAGCACCATTGCTAGCTTCCAGCACAGGTTGTAAGCATCACGCAGACCGCTATTCATGCCCTGACCGGCGAAGGGCGGAATAAGATGAGCGGCATCACCGAGCAAGAAGACGCGCCCCTGGCTGAATGATTGGGCAATTAGCGCGTAAAACGTATAGATTGTGTAGTGCGCGATCTGCGCCGTCATCTCGCCCGTCAGACCCAACTGCTTGCGGCCCTGTTGAATAAGCGTGTGAATACTCTCTTCTTGCGAAAAATCCTCTTCGCGTTCGTTCGCTAATAGCATAAATTCCCAGCGTCGGCGTCGTTCGGGAGCCAGAATCGTCATTGCTGGTCGTGCAGGATTGCAGAAGAAGGTTACAGCCGCTGTAGCATCGTCATCCTCAACCGTATCCACGACCAGCCAGCGTTTACCCCGCATGTATTGCTGCATAGGAATTGATAAGGCATGGCGTATCATGCTTTTGCTGCCATCGCAGGCTAGCAGGTAATCACAGCGTATTTGGCGAGATGTGCCATCAGAAGCACGAAGAGTGAGCGTCACGCTATCTTTGTCCTGTATTATCTGTTCTGCGGTATGTTGAAAATGGACCTGGATATGTGGAAAACGCTCAAGGCCATGTAGGAGAATAGCCTCGAAGGTCGGCTGATAGAAAGTAGACAGGAAAGGATAGCCATGATAGCGTCCATGCGCGTTCGGCATGACGTGGGCAATAGGCGTGCGACCAGAAAGAAAATGGGCTTGTAAATTGAGTAGCACATGTGCCTCTATCGCCTCGCCGAGTCCTAACGCCTGACACAGACGTAAGCTCTCCTCATCCAGTGCATCAGCTTTCGTCTGCTGACTCAAACCTGCGTTGCGCTCGATCAGGAGCGCGGGGATACCAGCCTGTCCCAGCAGATTAGCGGCTACCAGCCCGACTGGTCCCGCGCCAACGATAATGACCGGATACTGTGCTTGCATATGCTGTTCATTCATGGTTGTAGTGTAATCCTCGCACGGACGCGATACATCGGTCCCTACGCCAAATGTTTTTGTTGTAGGGACCGATGTATCGCGTCCGTCGCGTCCGTTTCGGCCAGAAAATCCTCGATCAGCGCGTTGACCTGCTCAGCTTGCGCATACATGAAGAAGCGTTCGCCACCATCGACGACGTGATAGCGCACATTGCGTGGCAACTGTTCAGCCAGCCAGCGTGTCTTGATCTCTGGTGAGAGTGCGTCATCATGCCGATTGATCAGCAAGATGGGCATAGTTAGCTCGTGCAGGCGGGGCCGAATGTCGAAATAATGAATAATGGGGATGACCGAGAAGCGATAGACGGCGGGCCATTGCCTGATTTTAGCGAATTGTTCCGCGATCAGGTGTTGTGGCAAGCTTGGTCTGACGGCGTTTTGCGCATCCCTTGCAGTGATATAGTTGACGACGGTATTGCGCAAGAATTTAGCTGGTAGAATATGTTCAATCGGAAGCCGCACATAGATTTCGTGCAGCAACCAGATGAACGGGTGCGGTGCGATCTGGTAATCTGCCGCTTGCGCGATAATCAGCAGTGAACGGCAGCGTTGCGGATAGCGCAAGGCGAAGGTGAAGAGGACCATCGCCGCGTCGCCATGACCGAGCAGATCAACCTGTTGCAGCCCCAGACTATCCAGTACCATACGCAACTCTTCGGCGCGTTCCTCAAGTCCCACGAAGCGCGAACGGCTCTCATGCCGCCGATAGAGCAGTACGCGCCGCGTCTGGCTAAATGCGCGTAGCTGGCGGGCATAGACAAACTCTAGATGTTCCAGGATAGGCACGAAGACGAGCGGCGTGCCACTGCCGATGTCGATGAGCGGCATATCCAGTTCGCCAATGGGAGTGCGCCGCCAGAGCGATTCGAGATAGGCCACATCCTCGTGAAAGGTGGTGTCATCTATGAATTGTGGAGAGGTGTTATGTGTGTTGTCCAGGGGTCGCCTCCTCTATGTTGGTGATGAGTAGTAGTTAAATCTCTTCTAGCTAAAAATACTGTTATTGATCTTCTATCATATCTGAGAAGGGTAGTAATAGGTGTAAGATTATCAGCGATTGAGAACGTTCAGGATGTACATGAGACGAGCTGTAAATAGCCTTGAACTGCGCTATAGGCTTCTGAATTGTGAGGTATTCAGTTGGTAAACCTCTTTGACGATCTATTTGCTTGTTTAGTTTAAGAGCTATGGTAGAATGATCTCCATGTAAAATATATCCTATCATTCCTCCCCACGGTAAACCTGCTGAATAATCTTTTTTTGTCAGATACCGGTCTATTAATCCCTTCTCAATATAAAATCTGATAAGATTAGGTTTATCGTCAGCAATACGCTTACACTCGAAGGGAAATCTAATCTCTTCATAGTTAGCATCCCAACTTTGAATCACTATATCAATACGAGGCGCTGTATCTGGATCGCTCTCTCCATTGGTAATATTTTCGTCATCATGATATGCCTCTCTAATGACAGACCAACTTTGATGAGTGCGCTTTGAAAGTTCACGGCAATGGCTTCTTATCGAGGCGGCTAAAACAGCACTGAACTTATTCTCTTTCCACTTGACTTGAAAGTTTTTTCCCTCTGACATTGTTTTATAGCCCTTAATAACAAGCTCTAATGTACGGTATACTAGACCTGTATTAATCTGCTCCGCTAAACTGACTGGGGCCATTGCCGAGATGCGGCTTGTTTCTGGTTCTAATGTCATCTCAAACTCTCAAAACTAATATTTGCTTCTATTGATTGAGACAATTCTACAATCGTCTCCTGCGCATCATTTAATGCTGCTGAAATAGTCCAGAACCTCTGTTCCGTTGGTTTTATTATGAAGAGCGAATCTTGTATTCTATCATATATTCTAAAGTTGCGTCTGTGGAACATTTTTCTTGAAACTGGCTCATTGTTTATTCTATCCAGGTTAGATAGTACTTGAATCATTTGTCGTGTAGGATGCTTGATCTGAAAATCAGGTAAGTTCTCTTTTAACTCTACTGAAGAAAATTGGATAGTAAGCAAGGGAGCGTACAAAGTTTTCTCAATATCCTCTGAATAAATCAAGGCGATTAATTTTCTACCTATTGGCTCCAGATAAAAATTAATCACATCCTGATAAGCCTTGATATAAGAATATTGCATTTCAAGAGGAGGTATTTTTTGTGCTGAAGAACTGTCGGGGTTATTAAAGAAGCCGATAGTTTGTTGCACGGTTTCTTGTATCAACGTAATATCTTGTTCATCAAGCTGGAAACACCTATAGATGAGTTTGTTAAGTTCTTCCTCTGCTTCGTTTAGCATATGCAACTTATCTTCACCAGTAGTCCATAAACCGTGCTTGACAGAAGAAATATTGGTAGTCAGTTCTGCTAAGCGATCTACCATACTCGCGATTTTGTCTATTATCTCCGTGGAAGTATCAAAAAAAGGCACTGGTAGATTGCGCATTTCACCTGGCTTGATTTCCTCGCGCTCAACACCCCAGGAAGAACTTGTGAGAAAAAGATAGTATTGAGCCAGATCTGAGTTGAGGAGAGCGGTAATAGCTTTAAGAAGATCAGGTTCTGTGCCTGAAATTCCTGTAATTGCATTCGTATAAGTACATCCTTGTTGAAGATAGGCTGCACATGGTCTTCTCTGAGCTTGACCTCTCTTGAATAAGACTAATGGCCCTTGAAATCTCTTAGGCGATCTTCCTCGATGATAAAAAGCGCCGACAGGCAATTTTTTCAGCTTACTAGCATCAATTCCATAGCGGGTAAGGTCTTTCGCATCAAGAAAAGGTGCCTCATCTAACCAGGGGCATAGCTTAGCTTCGCCTGGGCCTGAACGAATGAAACCAGAGCCGGAGTCCCAACCGAGGCTATGGATAATTTCGCCCAAAGACGGATAATTTTTTAGGGAGTCGAGGAGGGTATAATCATGTCTTGTTCCCCATAAAGCAACCTTCCAGATATTCACGAAGCCACTTTTTACGTCTTCTTTGTATTCATCATCGTCGTTATCATCATTATCATGAAACAATATTTCTTGTTTCACTGATATTTGATTATTTTTATTCTTACTATGGATATCAAACTCATCTTTAGCTATGGCTATATTTTCTAATATCTGTCGTACTGGAATTCTTTTAATGTCAATTGCCTCAATAATAGTTACCGAGAGTAATCGCGTAAGATAGGTGAGTTTAGGAGCGCCATGAATGATGGTTGCTGTGATATTTGGAGGTTTAGAAGTATAGAATATGGCTGTAGCTGGAGCTATGCCCTTCTCAAAAAGAAATCGGCGCAGGGCTGAGAAGTCAAAAATTGCTTTTACTTCAAATTGGTGGAAGAAATCATATCTAAACGATATATTAGGCCCACTTTGGTTAAAAAGAAGACTTTTGCTAGAACACAAAAGTGCTATTTGTCCATCTGGATGACAAAAATCAACTGCATGCCATAAAAATGCCTGTACGATTTGCCGATCTCCGACAACAAGCTTTCGTGAGCGCAAAAAAGATTGAGCGTGTACGGTTAGTTGGCTTTGCCAGGGTGGATTACCAATGACAAGATCAAATCTTTTTCCAGCAAGCTGCATATTTTCGTTGAAAAAATCGGTCTCTATCAGGTTATTACCTATGAGAATTGGAAAAACAACATCAAGCCATATATTCTTTGGCTCTAAGTAATCTAACATTGCCAGATATAAGCTAAAAGCGGCGACACGAAGGGCTTGTCGCTTTATATCAACTCCGAATATAGATTTTACCAGAATGTCCGATAGGATAGTAAAAGTTATTTTCTCCTTATCTTTTTTTTCTTTCTGCCAACGTTCAATAAGACGGCGATAAGCCTCAACTAAAAAAATACCAGAGCCACAAGCAGGATCTAGAAGGCAGAGCTGATAATTGCTATCATCTTCTGGCATAACCTGATTAAGCATAAAGCCAACGAGAGTTGGAGGTGTATAATATGCTCCATCTTTGCCGCTTTCTTCCTGGTGAAGAAATTCTTCGTAGATAGAACTAATCAATTCAATTGGGATGAAAGCGAAATTATAAGCCCAAAAGAAGAGCATCTGTCCGCCACTTTGTGAATCAACGGTAAAAAGCTTCCGTAGTAAAGCAAGATGCTCAGGTTTTACTGCCGCTTTTTCTTCCCGTGTAACAGGGAACATATCACCATTGAAGCGTTGACGTAAAAAATCAAAAAAAGCATATGTATCTTCATGTGAAGTGAGAATATCAGTATAAAAGGTATAAGGCTTATTAAATGCCTGAGCGAAGAATCCTTGTTCTCCAATGGGCAAGACATCTCGATCTTGTAGATAAAAGGTAAATATTGAACGCCCTATTAGGCTGTGCGTATGTTCTGCACTCAAGCCTGCCTCATTCATCATTTGATGCCTGATATAACGTAAATTGGCTATCAATCTTTGGTCTACTCTTGCATCTCTTTCAAAGAGGTAGCTATAATCACGCCAAAAGGCCCCCGACTCTAGCGCAAATTTACTAAATTTGCTCAAGCGTTCCCAGACATCTTCAGATGGCTCGATACTAGTATCTACACGCAGAGGTTCACTAAGCGTATTTACGACTGTGCGTTGAGGCGGTTTATAGCCGTTATATACTCTAATTTCATCAGGAAGGATAACAAATAGAAGGGGTACCAGATTTTGACTCCATATTTTACGATGAAGATCAGTGATTTCATGTAAATTGTAAGTGTTAAGAATTTTAAAATAAATGATTGGCGTACTTGCTATAAAATATATAGCATCGATTTGAAGCTTATTGCTAGCTTCACGCCACGTCTTTTCCAATTCTGGAGATATGGTATTATCAGCTATGCCTCTAGCAATTAAATTGGGGCTGGTGGCATAACCTAATAAATCCAGTAAGTGCAAAAAATTCTGCTGGCTATCCATACGTATTTTCTATCATCTGTTATTCTTTCTTTGAGATGAACCGCTTGGTATTGTAGTTTAGGATACCATAGTTTGGGAATCTGTTCAAGAACGTAGCTTGGCTACCTGGCTACGTTAGGAAAGGAAGCCTTCTTTTATGAGTTCGCTGACCCTGCTTGGCACGGGAACATGCCAGCTTGAGTGTGAGCGGCGTGCCTCTAGCGTACTGCTCGAACTGGATAGTACGCTGATTCTCTTCGATTGTGGGCATGGCGTGGCGCAACGCCTATTAGAAGCGGGTGTGCGCCATGATCAGCTTGAGCATATCGTGCTATCGCATTT
>JAJZEJ010000447.1 GCA_021828635.1 Chloroflexota bacterium | reverse complement strand
CGGGCAAGAATTGATAATAGCTATTAGTACAGGTAATGAGAGTATTTTTCTGCTTGAATCTGCTAACACACAAGACGCGGCCTGACAACACCCTCGTGAACGGGATATGCTATAATAATAGCAGCACATGTTCGATATATTTCAACGCAAACATACACATGAAGAGAGCATTATGAGTAGTGCATGGACACTTCTTTCGAGAGGACTACGTTTACGTTGCCCCGTCTGTGGCAAGGGCAAGCTTTTTAAAAGTTTTTTCAAGATGTACGAAACCTGTCCCGTCTGCCATTTTGTCTATGAGCGCGAGGAAGGCTACTTCACCAGCTCAATGGCAATCAATCTAGTTATCAGCGAATTGATTGTCACAGCACTCGTTGTGCCTTTTGCCATTCAGGCAGGTCTAAATCCAAATATTCCGTTTATTCCTATCATGATAATCAGTAGTCCATTGCCTGTTATCCTGCCACTTCTGCTCTTCAGATATAGTCGCGGCCTATGGATGAGCATAGATCACCTGTTAAATCCACCAAACTACGTCTACCGACCCGATGAACATAATCTTCCCCAGAATGATCACGCTACTATCTAAGCCTCATTGTCACACACCCCGACCATACCCTGTTTTAGTTGGGTATATGTCTCATTAGCATATTGACAAAACAGGTCGCTTTTCGCTAAAGTAGAGACACTGATGAACACATACAGTTCATCGTTATGAGGTGCAGGAATGGGAGGTCGAAGCGTTATGGGACAATGTTTAGATAGGGATGATTGTGGCTTCCAAAATCGAGATCGCACGCGCTTTTGCGCTCACTGTGGTATTCCACTCAAAGGAACTTTTCTGAAAGCCCGCTATGAGATACAGACACTCGTGAATAAAGATAGAAGTACGATGACACTTGAGGCCATTGATCGCTATAGCAATACGCCAGTCATTATTCGCACATTGACACCCAAAAATAGTAATGAAGAGGAGCGCGAAGGCTTTCTGCAGGATGCCGAATTGGCTATTTCGCTCTCAGCAGACATGCAGGAACCGGGCAGTATTCGCGTCACCGATTATGGCTTGGATGAGACATGCGCTTTCCTTGTGAAATCTACCTATACCGAGGAGAAACCCACAGAGAGTGCATCCAGAGCGCGTATTGTCGCCCGCGTAGGCAATACACTCTTTCGTCCTTCACCGAACAGCGTTCTCAACGAGGACGAGGAAGATATGGCAACACAGTTACGCATTGCTATTCCGATGAAGCATAACACGCTCATGACACGTGCCTCTCTCACCCCCATTCCTGAAGCTACTCCGCCACTGCAACGCGATTGGCTAGCAGAAGGGCATCTGGCCTACACGCATCAGCAATATGAAGCAGCCCTGGCAGCCTATGAACAGGCCATCCAGCAGGATGCGGCCTCTGTTGAAGCATGGCGCGGTAAAGGCATTGTCCTTCTATACTTGCATCGCGCTGAAGAAGCCCTATCAGCGTATGACCATGCGCTCACCTTGCGGCCACAAGACCCTGGACTATGGACAGCACGTGCCAGTGTCCTGCATGAATTGCGCCGATTCGATGAAGAGATGCACAACTACCAGCAAGCTCTCGCTTGCGACCAAAGTTATGTCTATGCCTGGAGTGGTCGCGGCATGGCACTGGCTGAACAGAACCACCTGGAAGAAGCGTTGCTGGCTTTTGATCGCGCACTATTGCTCGATCCTGGTCAAAACGTCATCTGGCAGGCCATGAGCGATACACTCTATAGCCTGCAACGCTACGATGAGGCATTGATCGCCATTAACCGTGCGCTTGACCTTGATGGCTCAAATAGCGCATTACTAGACACGAAGGGCAATATACTTCGTCGCTTAAAAAATGTGGAGCAAGCCCTGGCTATTCACGAGTATGCGCTCCAACTTGACCCGCACAACGCGCCCATCTGGTTTGACAAAGGCAATGATTTGCGCGATTTGCACCGCTTTGCCGAGGCATTAGTTGCCTATGACCAGGTGCTGGCACTGACACCACAGATGGCGGGCGCGTGGTATAATCGAGGGAATGTGCTAGCAGCCCTGCGTATGTATGAAGATGCTCTGGAATCCTACACACAGGCACTTTTGTATGATAGCGGATTGATCTCAGCATGGTATAATAAAGGGAGCTTACTGCACGAGCTACAACGCCACGAAGAAGCCTTACTGGCTTTTGATCGTGCGCTGGCTATAGATGCTCACTATATTGCGGCGTGGAATAATAAAGGTCTCTCTCTCTTCGCACTGGGTCGTCTGGATGAGGCATTAGCCGCCCTCGATCAGGCTACTTCGTTTGCACCTGAAGAACCTGATGCCTGGTATAATAAGGCCGTCGTGCTAGAGAAGCTTGGCAGAAAGCAGGAAGCACTCACCTGTCAAGAGTGGGCGCACTCTCTGGAGCAGCAGGTCCAACACGTACAGACTTTATAGGGTGCTGTTGATCTTGCTAAGAAGATGGAGTGTCATCCCTCGTCGATGTCATATTTTATGTTTTACTATTGAACCCTATAACGCGGAGGAGGAATGCGACGCTGCGCCGATAAGACTGACTGCGGATACCTCAATCGGGACAGCGATGTATTTTGTCAGGCATGCAGGCTACCACTCTTAGGTTCGGTTTTGGCGGGACGCTATGTGGTAGAAGCGTTGATTAGCAAAGGTGGATATGCTGCCGTTTTTCGGGGCATCGACCAGAAACTCTCGCGCTATGTTGCCATCAAAGTGCTGTTGCCCAGCAAAACAACTAGCAATGAACACGAACACTTCTTGCGGGAAGCGCGGATCGCGGCAGGGCTGGATCATCCGAACATTGCCCCCGTCCTCGACTACGGCAAGGATGGGCCGTGCGTCTTTCTCGTGATGCCGCTCTATACCGGTGGTTCATTGCGCAATCGCCTGGCCGAGGTCAATGGACCTCTAGCAGCTCATGAGACAGTGCGGCTTTTTCACCAGCTTGCGCAAGCTCTGCACTACGCGCATACTCGTCCGCGCCCGGTCATTCACCGCGACATCAAGCCGGAAAATATTTTAATTCACCAGGAGGATTACCGCCTGGTCATCACCGATTTTGGCATTGCACGTGCATTAGAGCCAGGGACACGTGTGGGCAAAACCATCACAGTACGTGGTACTGTTGGCTATATGGCCCCGGAGCAGCACGCCGGTGTCGTAGATCCGCGTAGCGACCAGTATAGTAGCGCCGTGATCCTCTATGAGATGCTCACCGGCTATCATCCAACCGATGCACATAGTGGACATATCTTGCCGGTCTCCTCGCTCAACCCGGACTTGCCAGTCACACTCGACAGTGTGATCGAACGCGCTCTGGAGACACGACCAGATGAACGCTTCGCGGACATGCTGGAGTTTTTGTATACCTTCGATCAAGCATGCCGTCCAACTTCGACCGCCAAAGTACAGGTGCCAGTCACACCTGAAGCTCGCAACGGGTCTAACAACAAGCGCACAGGCGCAACACCAGCTCCACTTCCTACTGGAACCAGCAAAGTATCAGCTGTGGGGCGTCAAGCTGCCCGTGTCACGCCGGTTAGCACAGCCAGTGTGCGCGAAAAGTGCCGCGAAGGCGATCAATACCTGCATCAACAGCAATACTCTCAGGCGCTCCAAGCCTATGAAGAGGCGCTCCGTATGGACCCGGAAAACTTCTATGCCTGGAACGGCAAAGGGACCGCACACTACAACCAGGGTAGCTACCGCAAAGCTTTCGAGGCATATCAACGTGCCACCGAGATTGACTCCAGCAATGCCGTCGTCTGGGTCAGCGCGGGTCTGGCCTTGCAGCGCCTGCAACGCTACCAGCAAGCCCTGGTCCACTTCGAGCGTGCCTTGACCATCGACAACGAATATGTCGCCGCCTGGAATGGGCGCGGCGACGCACAACTTGATATGAACCTGCCAGAAGACGCCATTGCCTCGTATGAACAGGCACTCGCCGATGATAGCACGAGCTTCCAGGCATGGAATGGCCTGGGCAACGCACGCTATATCCTGCGCGACTTCAACGGGGCCGTCGATGCCTACACCCGCGCACTGCGCGTCAATTCACGTAGTGCTGTCGCATGGTGCAACAAAGCCGAGGCTCTAATCCACCTCGGCCATAATCGTGCTGCCCTCGATGCACTCAACGAAGCCACCGAGATGGATAAAAGCTATGCCCGTGCCTGGAACCTCAAGGCTGATGTCTACGAAGCCTTAAACAATCCACAAGAAGCGCAAAAAGCTAGAAGACGCGCCAAGCCCTGGGGATCGGGCTTGCCGAATTAAGTTCTTCCGAATGGCGTAGGGACCGATTCATCGCGTCCGTGTGGCTCACCAGCCTCTCACGTCACAGCACGGACGCGATGAATCGGTCCCTACGCCATTTATATACGTAAGGTGATAATATATGTTTTTACCAGATATACAGCATATTGCCGATTTAGTAAAACACATCTTTTCAAAAGAACCATTATCCATAGAACGTGTACCGGAAGGTATCTCTACCTATGTTTACTGTGTCGCTTTTCAGCACGATACTTTCTATCTGCGCGTTTTGCCAGAAGAAGGCGCTAGTTTCGCGCCAGAAGTCGCTGTTCATACACACCTTTGTGGCATGCAGGTTAAAGTACCAGAAGTCATTTACTATGAACACTATAATGAGATGCTGCAACGCTCGGTGATGGTGACAACAGAGATCAAGGGCAGACCTGTGAGCAAATCTCATAATCTGGACGAAACAACACTCCATACCGTCCTCATCGAAGCAGGGACAGACCTGGCTCGTATCAATAAAATGAGGGTTGATGGTTTTGGCTGGATAGCACGTGAGCAAGATGATATGGCTATACAGAGCATCAGGTAGCGGTTCTTGAAGAGGATATTGCTTCCTTTTCCTTTTACGTGCCTTTTCTTACTAGGGGTAGAGTTAAGGTTGCTGTCACTAGAGGCGAAGTAAGCGGGCTACAGGTGAGGGAAGAAGAGGAATGCCATTGCCAAGAGATGCGTGGGAAAGAGGCAAGCGTGCAATATTACTACTCTTTTCACCCATCACTCCTTTAGTAAGTGAAGTGCCTGTGCTTTGGCAACCGTCTGCACGCGGTTACGTGTGTTAAGCTTGCTATAGATATTCCTCAAATGCCACTTCACTGTACTGCGTGCAAGCACTAACTCCTGGGCAATCTCTTGATTCGAGTAGCCTGCCGCCAGTAAGCGCACTATTGTGAGTTCACGCCCGCTCAGCAACTCCATAGGGAGCGGTTGCAAGGAAGTAGGAGAGATAAAAGCAGGGGGAGACAAGAACCTATTGCTACCATTCTGCAACATCTCTACAATCATGTGTGCATAGGCTCGCAGAGATGGAGCGTATGTGGTGTTTTGCATGAACAGAGTGAGTAAAGTGAGCATGGGCGTTCCTAATTCAGCGAATATCCAGATATGCCTTTCAGCTTTGGCATACATCAGGGCACGTTCCAGTGCTTTGAGAGCTTGATTTGTTTTGCCATTTCTCTGATAGGCAAAGGCTTGCAACGCAGGAACTTCTATGAAGAGACTCTTCCTTTGTGCCTGTAATGCTACAGAAGATAATTGTTGTAGGAGTGCTAAGGCATTCTCCCCATGATTATCGAGTAGCCAGGTGTAGGCGATGGTGGTAACGACGAGTTGCCACAAAACATTCTGCATCATTGTTTCATTCACACACTGTGTTTGTACCCACAGAGAGGCTTTCCTACTATCACCCTGAGCAAGCGAAAGCCGTATATGAACCGCTTGTATCATGGTCGTCCAATGATCAATGCCCATGCGTGTAGCAAGACGCTCAGCGTGTGCGAGTACTTCTCGCGCCTCAGAGAACAATCCCTGAGCCTGTTTCACGCGCACAAGTGCGCTATACCCTTCAATAAGAATACCTGCATCTGCCCATTGTTTTCCGACTGCGATCCCTTGCAGGAGGGCATCGGTTGCCTCTTCTAAATCATAGCGTTCGCGCAGGATATTCCCTAATCCCACGAAAGCTGTTCCAACAGGAGGTAATGGGCATTTTGTATCATTGTTCCCCAATTGGATCGTATGTTGATAAAATGAGGTAGCTTGGTCTATCTGACCGTATACCATATGAAAGCTCGCTAAGTCACAAAGCGTACTTAATTGCATCAATTGATGATCAGTGACTTGACTCATGGTCTCAGCTTTCGTGAGCGCCGTGTAAGCTGCTGCTTCCTGGCCGTATGAGCGATAGACAGTAGCGAGATTGAGAGCAATAATACTGTGCCATATGCTGCTTGTTGCCGGAAGAGAACGCAATGCGCGTTGTGATAGTTCAAGGCTGTTTTGTCCATGACCACGAACGCTAGCTATACATGCCTGTAGTCCTATTCTCATGCCTTCTAATTCGTTGCAAACTCCCTGTTCAGAAGCTTGTTGCTTGTACGTGTTATCGTCTTCGGGACAATTTTCCATGTTCTCACCAGTCTCGGTCATTACAGGAGGAGATGCTGCTTGAATCCACTGATCAAGTGTATCGACATTGCCAGCAAAAAAGAGAATCCAGGCATACAAGAGACATAATTTGGGCTTCTTTCGCAGAAGGATTGGTGGGAGGGCTTCGAGCCATCTGCGTAGGGTTGCTATCTCGCTCCGTGTCCACAGGATATCGGAGGTTTGCTCAATGAGGTGTATCGCATAGACATACTTCTGAGCGGCCAAGGCGTGAGGAATAGCCTCCATCCTCTCAC
>JAJZEJ010000110.1 GCA_021828635.1 Chloroflexota bacterium | reverse complement strand
ATGTTCACCACATCGCGCCATGCTCACCACATCGCGCCATGCTCACCGCATGCCTTGCTTGCAGCCTTATGCTTTCAGGTAGTGATCGAGAAAACGCGCAATGGCGGGATAGGCTCGCAGACGATTGGCACGCTTGATGAGGCCATGCCCTTCGTCCTCGAAGCGCAGGTACTCGACTGGCACGTTGCGCTGATGGAGAGCTGCGACAATCTGTTCGGCCTCGCCGACCGGCACACGTGGGTCGTTGGCTCCGTGAACGACAAACATGGGCGCGGTAATGCGATCTACGTGATGAATGGGCGAAATCTGCTCCAAAAATTCGCGGTCACGCTCCAGATTGCCATACTCGGACTCGCGCAATTTGCGTCGCCAGGGACCGGTATGCTCCAAAAACGTCACGAAATTGGCGATGCCGACAATATCGACGGCTGCTGCCCATAAATCGGGATAGGTCGTAACCGAGGACAGCACCATGAAGCCGCCGTAGCTGCCACCCATGACGGCGATGCGTTTGGAGTCAGCAATACCACGCTCACACAGCCAGAAAACAGCGTGTTGCAGGTCTTTGACCGAGTCCATGCGTAAGCGCACATCATCCAGGCTCTGATATTCGTAGCCATAGCCCGTACTGCCACGCACATTGGGAGCCAGCACACCATAGCCACAACCCACAAGATACTGAATGACCGGATTGAAGACCGGCAATGCCTGACCCTCTGGCCCACCATGCACATGCACTACTACAGGTAAATCGCGTTGCTCACCCTCTGGCAGATACAGATAGGCGGGAATCTCACGGTCGTCAAAGGTCGGATAGCGCACCAGCGCCGGATTGACAAAGGTTGAGCGTGGGATGCCGCCTAGCGAGCTACGGGTCGCACGCCACACAATGCCTTGCTCCATATCCCACACGAAGAGATCAGGCGAGTCATCGGCACAAGCAAACGTAATCGCTAACCGCTTGCCATCTCGTGACCAGGCTAGCTCGTTAACCACACCATTCGGCAAGGTTGGTCCCTGCAATTGTTGGCGCTGCTCCCAGCCTTGCGTGACATCAAAGAGTTCCAGCTTCGAGTAACCATCCTCATTTGTGACCATCGCCATACGTGTGCCATCGCGTGTGACGGCCAGATTGCTCACGTCCCATTGCGTATCGTTCAGATAAGTCAAGGTGGTCGTGGCAAGGTCGAGATAGGCTAAAGAATGAAACTGGCGCTGATAGTTCGAGAGCAGGTATAGTCCGTAGCGATCAGCAGACCAGCAAGCGGCGTGATAGAGCGCCGGACCATTGCCGGTTGGCTCCGACGTGAGCTTACGTATCTCCCCAGAAGTGGTATCAATCAAGAGGAGCTGATTGCGGATATTCGATTCGTAGCGCGAGACCAGCGCATATTTGCCATCGGGTGAGTAGCCAACAACATAGTTTGTGCCATCGTGCTGCAATAGTTGCTTAACAGCGCCACTCTCTAGATGCCGTTCGTAGACATCAAAATAACGTGGGTCACGCTCATTGCTACTATAGACGATCCGCGAACCATCGGGCGACCAACCGCCAAAAGAAAAGATCACGTTAGGCTGCTGCGTCAAGGCAGTGAAGCTCGCTCCATCACCACTAAGCAGGTAGAGTTGAGTTAGCTCACTTCCACCGACATCAGCCGAGACGAGCATGGTATCAGCCGTGGGTGAATAGCTCACTCCCGCCACCCGTTCACCACGAAACGTCAACTGATTGGGCCACGGGGGCGTGATGGCATACATATCGATAGGCACATTCCAGACCTCCGCGACACCAGTAATATCGCTAAGAAAACTGAGTGAGCTACCATCAGGGGAAAAACTGGGACCATAGGCGGTGCGAACATTCAAATAGCGTTCAAAACTATACTTCTCCGTTGCCACAAGCAACTCCTTCTTTCTAGCTAGCTAGCACAGTGCGGTCAATACTTTCGGGGATATGTTTTATTATAACGCATGCGTGAGCCAGAAGGCAGGCTTGACAGCTTGCGTATCATACGGTATTATCTGAACATACGATATTTTTAGTACGTCCTGGTAAAATACAATGATTGGGAATATTGGTATGGATGAAGATGGAGATAAGACGGAGCCAGTAGGAATGCCCGCCTTGCCGACACGATTGGTCGTCAGTACGCCGCAGCAGTTCAAGGCATTGGGCGATCCGTTGCGCTCACGCATTCTACGCATTATTCAGAACCAGCCCGCGACCGCCAAGCAGATCGCTGACCGACTGAATATTGCTCCTGGCACGATTGGTCATCATTTACAAGTGCTAGAGGCCGCCGGATTGGCACAGATCGTGGCACGTCGAGTAATACATGGCATCGTTGCCAAGTACTACACGCGCACCGCCCGTATCTTCGTGCTAGACTTTCCAGAAGAGATTAAAGAACACTACTCGGTGAGTCTTGAAATCATGGATCAAGCCCGTGAAGAGATGCACGAAGCACAAGCGATACAAGATAAACACACTTTTTATCGCGTTGGTTTTCCACATGCTCGCCTCTCAGCAGAGCGCGTGCAATATTATGAGCAATGCATCAACCAGCTGATCGACGAATTTCTGCAAGAATCACAACCATCGATAGAGCAAGATAGCCAGGTCTATGGCTTATTTCTGAGTCTGTTTGTCTCACCATCCTATATGCAACACGCTCCCGATGACAAAACCGACCGTTAAAGGCAAATAATACCGTTTGACACCATCAAAAGGAGATACGTATGGCTATCAACCAGACTACCACACGACAAAAGTTGAGCCTCGATTTCTGGAAATATTGGACGGGCCAGACGATTTCTAATCTCGGTAGCTCCATCACGCTCTTCGCGCTTCCTCTACTCGTCTATCAGCTTACCGGCTCGGCTATCAATCTAGGCATAGCTACGGCGGCAACCGGCTTACCCTATCTGCTTTTTGGGCTGGTGTTGGGAGCCTGGACAGACCGTGTCAATCGCAAACGCATGATGATCGCCACCGATATTTTGCGTGCGCTGATTATTGCAACAATTCCCGCCTTTGCGCTACTGCACATTCTCGATGTCTGGTGGATTTATGCTGTGAGCTTTATCCACTCTACGCTCACATTCTGCTTCAACGCCGGAGAATTTGCTGCCATCCCTAGCCTTGTCAGTCAGGATGATCTGGTGACAGCGAATGGGCGCATCGAGGCCAGCTATTCAGGAGCCAGCGTGCTAGGGCCATTGCTAGCCGGTATTCTCGTCGCTTTCATGTCCATTGCTATGCTAATGAGCCTGGACGCGCTCTCATTCCTGCTCTCCGCTATCTCGCTCATGCTGATCGGGATCAGTTTTAATAGAACTGATAGTGTGCAGAAAGAACGCACCAGCATTGGACACGACGTGATGGAGGGACTGCGCTACGTGCTACGTCATCCTGTCTTGCGCAATATCTCCATTATGATGGCGCTTGTCAATTTCGTGTTTAGCTCTGTTGGGGCCGAGGTAGTCTTGTTCACCAAGACGCAATTTCACGCTAGTAATACGCAAATCGGTCTGTTTTACTCGGCTGGTAGCGTGGGAATCGTCGTACTGGCTTTACTAGCTGGCCCATTACGTAAACGCTGGTCATTCAGCACTGTCGCGCTGAGCGCGTTGATGGCCGATGGGCTACTCACACTGCTAATGGCCCTTATACATTGGTACTGGTTAGGGCTTCTTCTCTGGGCCTTCGCATCAGGTACGGGTATTCTCTTTAACATCAACACGGGCAGTTTGCGGCAGGCTATTGTACCGAATGCCATGCTTGGGCGCGTCATCAGCATTGCCCGCGTGCTAGCCTGGTCAGCCATTCCGCTGGGCGCACTACTCGGCGGCTACGCTATCGCATGGACACATAACGTTGCGCTGGTCTATGCTGTTATAGGTGGCCTCGCTTTCCTGATTCCACTTGGCTTCTCTTTCACGGCACTTGGACACGCGGATAAATATTTGCTGAAAGAGGAGCTAGTGCAGGTGTAATATCCCTTGTGGGTATCATGCCCATCGACTATACTTATGACAAGAACAACTATTAAAAAAGGAGGAGGCTATGGTTTATCGTCATCCGACACTTTATGCACTCTTGTCACTATTATTCTTAGTGATTGCCATTGTGCTGGCCTTGCTCGGCATTTTTCTCGCCACAACAACATTGCAGGCCACGCTGATTTTTCTCGGCCTCTTCATGCTCATTCCGGCCTTCACCTACTTTAGCCTCTCGAATGAGGAAGCTCACGAGGGAGGGACAGCATAATGGAGTATGACCGCGACCTTGCGAACATGGACACGATAAATCGGTCCCTACAAAATATATTCAAAACAGACGAGATGCAGGTCTTCGCGTTGTAAAGGAGCCTGATGCTCACGATTATTGTTCTCTGTTACAGGTGCGGAAAGGGTATCTAGTTGCGCAACAGCCTGAATCAGATTGGAGATTTCATTATCAATAAGATATGTCTCATAAGCTTTGCGCAACGTTTTAATATAGGCTCCTGGCAAGGGTTTACTGAGCCGTTGTAACACGGCGGTAATCTCTTTGCGATCAAAAGCAGGCTGATGCACATAGCCACGAATGATGGTACGCAGTGTCTGCTGAATGGGGTCAAGCGGCTTGGGGGCTTCATTGACGGCTACTTGCTCAACCGAGGTTTGCAAAATAGAGGCAATCACCTTCTCTTGCAACGCGAAAATATCAATGCTCCTTTCGGCTGGCACAACACGGATGGTATCGGGATGGCATTGCAAGATAGCCGTAATCAGATAACGATTATCGTCAATTCGTCCGTAGCGCGGGCCATCTGAGAGATCAATGTAGCGCCAGAAGTGTTGCCGTCCCTGCGCTCCCTTCCGCGCTTGCTCTCCCTTCACAGGAGCCGTAAAGTAGAAGAAAACGCCCTTCGCATCGCTGCGTACCATGCCACTATGAATACCATCGGGTAATGACTCCAGCATGCTCCGCATACCATCATCAAGCAAACCCTTGAGATGTTGCAAAAGAAATTCGCTGCTCACCAACTCAAGAAACTGTTCCTGTTCCTCTACGACGCTCTGATCTTCAGCCTCTATACGGCGTAGCGTGTTGAAGTTCTGTGGATGCACCACCTCACCAAGAATACTCGCGTCTAATAAACCATTGCGATCAATATTGGCAATTTTCTGCGATAGACTCTCAACCAGTCCCAGCAGACTCTCCAGACCGTCATCGGGAAACATATTGTGAATCCAGAGTTGGGTAAAACTGGTACCGATACGGTCAATGCGTCCGGCCCGTTGCACCATGCGCGTCGGATTCCAGTGCAGATCATAGTTGATGAGAACACCACAATCCTGTAGATTCTGCCCCTCCGATAGCACATCTGTGGAAATCAGCAGGTCGATTTCTTGTTCGCTACCGGCAAGTTCGGACCGATGGTTGGCATGGGGTGCGAAACGGGCTACCAGGCGGGCGCGTTCGCGGGTATCAGTATCGCTATCCATATGCACGATGCGCGGACTACCTGCCTCACGTCGCCAGAGTTGCATAGTGTCACTCTCGCTTGTCAATTGACGATAGAGGTAGCGGGCAGTGTCCTTATACGACGTGAAGATCAGCACTTTGCGCCTTTTGAGTTCCTCCGCAAGCAAGCGTTTGAGCGCAATTAACTTGGCGTCGCGCTTGGCGGAGAGCGTGCTGATGTCGTGCCATACGTGCTGGAGCGCCTGCACATCGCGCCGAAGGTCATTATGTAATCGTTTCAGATCATAGAGCGCGGCATTCAGGGTGGGTAAAGCGTCGATAAAGTGCCGCGCCTCCGCGTGGGCATCCAGTTCATCGGAGCGCGAGCCTGGCGCGGTGGCGTCATCCTCTTCATCTTCGCGGACAAGAAAGCGCGTCGCACGTTGGAAGCTGCTACTATCCAGCACCTTGCCATCCAGAATGTAGCTTTCAAAGGTTTCCAGAAACTCCAACGCACGGCGCACGCTAATACGAAATGCTTCAATGCTGCTCTCAAAGCGTTTGAGATAGCGACTCTTGAAGATACCAACCAGCGCCTCTTCACGCCCCTCCTCAAACTGGTCGCGCTGCACACCTTGTTTCTTATAGGTCTCTAGACGATAGGGAGCCAGTGTCAATCCTTCGATACGCCGCACCACACGCTCATAAATACCATCATAGGTGGCTTCCAGGTTATAGCGCACCGTCTTGAGACAACGTTCCGGCCAGCGAATCGGCTCGCCCTTAATAGTAGCATTGGGATACGCTTCTTTGATAAATTGGCGTGTGCGACGAATCACAACCTCTTCCAGCACGTTAAAGAGTGCGATGCTGCTCTCTTGCTGATGCGAGATACGGCGAGCAGCCATAAAATAGCGTTGCAGATCGCCGATACCCGCCGCCGCGAAATAGGTACGGTCGCCACCAGTAATCAGGTTAAGCTGGTTGTACAGGTCAAAGACGTTGTTATTAATCGGTGTGGCTGTGAGCAGAAGCAGTTTTTTTCGGGCCTGGCTGATTCTGCCGCGACGGTTATTAGCCGCTAGAATGCGCTCTAGCGCCTCATAGCGTTGCGTGTTGCGATTGCGGAAGTTGTGGCTCTCATCAATCAGAAAAACATCGGCCTCCTGCATCTTGTCACTCTCATAGCCCTCACGGCCCAGGCTCTCCTGTGTAATAATCGAGGCGGCGATGCCAGAATTGAGCAGTTCGTCATGCCACATCTTTTGCAGTGTGGCTGGACAAACCACTACAGCACGCAAACGCTGATGATACGCATAA
>JAJZEJ010000355.1 GCA_021828635.1 Chloroflexota bacterium | reverse complement strand
TTCGACATCCCTTGCCACGCACTAGCATCCTGGTAGAGGTTGTCAACGGATCGCATGACTCCAGCTTCTTGCAGGTAGGTGGAGAAGAGACGGAGCGTATCGCGCTGGGCTATGCGACTATTGTCACCACACGTTGCATGGTAGTCGGCAAACCTATCGGTGCAAGTGTAGGTATCAGCAACGTGACCTGCTTCGGCGAGGTCATTGGCATAGCGTGGTGCGAGCATCACGGTCGTGACAGCAGATGGTTCTGTTGGTAAAGGTGTTGTGGAGTGAGTAGTCCTCACGAGTTTTTTTCCCCTTGAAGTTTTTCCCTTTGCTCTCAATGAGCGATGCTCGAAGCGAGGTACGCTGCTTTGAGGCGAAGGCTATCGTCATTGGTCTAATCCTGTAGCTTGTGTGCAAACGCTCGTACTTTTGTAGAGGGACGCACCTCTTTCCCGTCAGCATTCGACGGGTAATTGTCTTCCATATCCTGATGACAGCCACACGATAAATCTTTCGTCCTGCCGTAGACAGGAATTTCCAATTTTACGCAATGAGGGCATTCACACCACCTGTAGGCGGTCTTGGGGAGACAAGGCTCCAAGATCGCCTATTCCCCCCTTCCCAATCAGGAGGTGGAGGGTGAGTTCTGAGTGCCGAATCCCACATAAATCTTGCTTATGTGCGATTCTACCACAGCCAAAAACGGGCTGTCAAGCAGCATTTTTGTGGACCTGTGGTCACCGCACCACCATGACGATTGAGCAAAAAGGAGGTATAATCAGCAAGAAAGACACCGCAATTTTGGAGCGTGAGAGAGAGGAAATCTTCATGTCTTGGGGAACCTGATGGGCCTAGTTGCGTCGCTGGATGCAGCGGGGGCCAGAAACGTTACAGCTCTCACCCAGAGCATCTCTGCCTGCTGCTGCATCCATGCCATCAGAGCAGCGTGACGCAGCTCGCCAACAAGCACTGCTGACCCAACCCTTGTCCTCCATCATCCGCTCGTCATCCTTGCCACTTGTGAGGCTGTGGTCGGACTGAGTTTCATTGCCATCTTCACGCAACGCTTTTTTGCCAAATAGACGCATAGCTTGCCATTCCAACGTCACTAACACGTGCGCTCGTGATGTGGTTTCAAGGCTTTCGCGTGTGGTGAGCTTCTTGCCCCACCCGCAGCGTCACCTGCACGTGGTAGAGGTTCCCTGGATAAAATGCCTCGGTGGTGGCAAGCGGCACGCCAGTCTCATCAAACAACGTGGCGCTTCGCCGTAGCCCTGGCGTCTCTCTGGCGATGCGCAACACCTCTGCTTCCCGCGCCGTGGCATGGTCGCCTGTGAGGGACTGTTCAGCGAGGGAGGGACGCACTCCTTCGTTCTGCATCAAGGCAAAGAGCGACCCGTCGGCAACCTCGTTGGCTCGCTGGTAGACGCCCGCCGCTCGTGGATACGGCAAGCAATCGACCTCGTAGGCGATGGACGCATCGTCTGCCGTGCGCAAGCGTTCCAGGCGAATCACCTGCTCCTCATCGAGCAGGCGCAAGTGGTCACGAATTTCAGATGTCCCTCTGGTCAACTCGGCTTTCAGCAGCAGGCCACCGGGACGCTTGCCCTGCTGCCGGAGTTCGTCACTGAAACTGGAAAGCACGCTGCCTTCGCGCACCTGTACACGCGGTTCAGCCACAAAGGTGCCGCGTCCATGTTGCCGATACAACAATCCCTCATGCGTCAATTCCGTGAGCGCCTGGCGCACGGTAGCACGACTCACATGATAGCTCGCCACTAGTTCCGGTTCGGAAGGAATGGCGGTGTGCGGGGCGAGATGTCCGGCCTGGATCTGCTGCTTGAGCAGAGCCTTTAACTGATAGTACAACGGGAGCGGGTTAGCTCGGTCGAGTGTGGGCATCGAAACCTCCCTAGAAAAGATTGTTCTTAGTATAAGGAGCGGAAATCTCCCTGTCAAGCAGGAGTACCGTTGTACGGTTGGCCGAAAAGCACAGGCAACAGCGCATGAAGTGTACGAAGCACAGTGAACGATGTCCTGAGAAAAGCTCTGCTTATGAGAACGCATACAGCACACAAACGTTACAATGGATGTGCACCATCTGTGGGAAGTCTGTGAAAACGCCGTGAACCATGCGGAGAGGGAACCGTCTTCCTGGTCTTCACTCCTCTGAGACACCATCGACTTGGGGGTGGCACTCCTGCGAGGAAATGGGCCAGACAGCAGAGAAAAAGGTCCCAGTGAGGATGCTAAGGCTTGACGCGATGCCCGTAATACGCGAAAATACTGACTGTAAAGGCCGATTTTCACGCGCTATTTTTGACGTTTTGTGAGGTGACTTGTGACCAACTTTTTTGATGAAAATTCCTGGCGACGCATCTAGCAGGCAGTCGCTTTGTATCAGAAGTAGCTGCAAATCAATATTCCTCCTGCTTCAGTTATCGACATAGTAGCACAAGCGCAGTATGAAGCACTTTCTCTTGAAACAACTCTCAGCTTTCCTGATCGTGCGCGATCAGCTGCGGCTCTCACCACTCTAGCAAATTCATCAGCAACGAATCTCCTTGAAGTAGCACAACAGATACGAGCATTCAACCTTGACTGGTTAGGAACCTACCTGCAACGCCTGCAGCCTGAATGGGAGCGTGAGCTAGATGAGCGCGAAATGCTCGACCACCCTGAAACAGACCTCCTACTACACTTTTGTAACCTGGGTGGGCAATCAGCTCGTCGAGGGCTGGTGCTGTTTGTCGTGGCAGATAGCACCGTTGCGCCGCCTACACGTGGCAGGTGCGCTTGAAGGTAGTATAGCATTCCCTCTAAGCCTTTTTATTTCTTTTGGCGCTTGTTTTGAACAATACTGAGGAGCTTCTCTCGCGTCTCTTGAATTTGTTTGGCCACCCGGTTACGAATTTCGTCTGCTGAAGCCAGCGGGTAAGCTGTCCAGAAAACGTTCATGGGGTCTGTGATTGCTGTTCCATCGTCTGTGATGAGAGCAATACCTGCCGCATTCAACCCCAACATATTAGCACCATTTACTCTATTTTGTACCTTATTGGATGCAATCAGGCTCAGGGCCTTTACAATGGTGGTAAGTGTGTGTCTCTGTCCGTCTCGCATGATGTCAGCAAGTATCGTTTTCGCATATTTTTCCTCACCTGAGGCCAGTGCTTCTAGTTGATACACAAACTTGCCTTGGATAGTGAGTGTAAAACCATGTCCTCCCTTTCCTTTGCCCCCAAGTTGGACTTTGAAGATGATGGGGATTCCATCGTTGGTTGCTTTTTGTAAATTCTGGCAGAGATTATCAATCAAACTGATCTGTTTCTCAAGAGGGAAAGAAGCTTCTGCTCCGCCTCCGCTATAGGATTCACCTTTGCTCTTCATTCCCACTAGTTCAAGCAAGCGTGTTGCCGCTGGATAACAGGATGCAATACCTGTATTTGAGGAAAGATAGTCAGAAAGTACCCCTAGCTGCTGATCTTTGCTCATTTCTGTCGTATTTAGCGAGTCTCCTTCAAAAAGCACTGCTTTATAATTTGTTGTTGTCACTTCTTGGGCAAGGACGTTATTGAGTTGATCGATGTCCTCTTTGACATCAATCTTTTGAAGAATACCTCTCAAAAATTTTGGCAGTGGCGTAGAGAGTGGGGGTGTTTTATCCTCTACTTCTGCCTTACCGTCATCTTTTTTCTCTTCCGATTCCGAAGCGTTTCGAGAAACTGTGAAACTGCTGATGTCATGCATGACTCTTTGGTCGAAACCGGATGCGCTCGGCGTTTCCATCGTCTCCTGAGTGGTGTGCTGCGCCCTGCTGGCCGAGCGAGTCATTCTTCTCGTAAAATCCATTGCTGCAAAACTCCTTTGCGAGACAAAGCGAACAGAATCCTCATAGAATATGGGGTTGTCTTTATAATAGCTTCTTGTATACGAAAGCACAAGAGATAAATCCTGTGTCTACTCGGGTGCAGGATGTGCAATACATCTCGTACCAGAAGATGAAATTTTGTGAATAGAGATGTCTTATCGTCATGAATACCGTTAGATAGCGCCGAAATAGACCTAAGACCGAGATACGTGTAAAAATAGGACAGAGGGAAAAAGGGCGAAATAGACAAGACATTCTGAATCTCTTCATACAAGCATGAATGAAAAATAAGAGCGATGCATTCGGTCACCTTCCAGAGACGCTTCTCATCTCCAGGCAATTTTCTCTACCTCTTGCTGAAGGTCACGTGCTGTTGCTTGACTATACCTCATCGTTGTATCTAATGAATCATGTCCCATGAGCTGGGCCACCATACATAGGTGCATTCGGATCGTGCATCACCTGAGTAAACGCGGGACAGTCGTCGGGGAACCCCTCTTTTCCACAAGACGAAGGAGGTAAGACTGACCAAGTGTTAGTAACACGGTCGAAGTATTTAAGGCGCGAGGTTTTCCTACGGCTTTGAGGAGATCGCTTTGATCATCATTCTCAAGGTCATCCAGAATAGCAAGAGCGCAAAGGATACATTCAACAGCGATGGCTACCCAACAGATTCTCTCAGCATCTTGTTCTGGCGCAACGCTGTAGGCCACTGTATAGGTGAGGAGGGACTAGGCTCCAGCAGGAGGTGCTGAGGGGGAAGCTAACGTGGTGGAGTCAGAAAAAAGAAGTTTTCCTGGTTCTTGCAAGGCGAGTAGAACATCATCGTGCCATGCAGCAGGCTCAGCAAGTAGCGATTGTTGGAGAAAGGTACGAAGAATCTGTTGCAGGTGTAAAAAAGATTCCTCTCCTACTGTGTTTTTCATCCCTGTATCCTTGTAAAGCATAGAGGCTCTATGGCACGCACACTATGGCATCTGTATGGTCTGTAATGCTGCGGTATAACGTGCCAAGTAGCGTGTGCGGATAGCTTCCCCATAGGGTGCTAGGTCAGAGAGTGTAAGGCGGTCACGCGCCAAAGCCTCAGTACCAATATCTGCTGCGAGGCGACCGCTCACCAGCGCCCCCGAAATCCCTTCGGCAGGTTGCGGATCGACGAGGCTGGCTGCCTCTCCAACACAGAGCATACGTGTCCCATAGAGTGTACTCTCCCCATGCAGGCCGCTACACACGGGCGCTGCCTGAGGTAGTTTTTGCCAATGCCATCTCGATATTCGCTCATAAAAAGCGGGTGTCTGGAGAAAAGCCGTCAGTGCCTGTTGGGGAAAAAGCGATGAGGAAAGCTTTTTCCACTGTTTGGTGGGTGCAATAACGCCAACATTGGCTATTTGTGCCTGCGTCTCTGTCGGAAAGACCCAGTGGTAAAAAAGATCAGGGTGCTGACCAAAGTAGAACTCCAGGGTCTCTGTTAAGTTTCCTAGCTCGACATACCCACGGATGGCGGTAAAACGGGTACTGGAAAGCTCTGGAGCGAGCAACGGGGTTTGGACTCCCTGCTCAATCTGCATGTGCCGCACCTGCCGTCCCAACCGAGAACCAGCTCCATCAGCAATAATGAGCAAACGGGCTTGTAGCGTGATGGGGCGGGACAGACAACAGCCACGTAAAAGCACACGGTCCTGCTCAACAGTAAGATGCTCAATCACGCATTGGTCGCGCCAGGTGGCTCCCGCCGCAATGGCGCTGCCGGCCAGCAGCGTATCAAACTGGTCACGAGGAGCTACATAGCCACCTACGGAGAGAGAAGGGAAATCCTGTGTCTGGTGTTGATCAAGGATGGGAGCAGGTGGAAGGGCATGTTGAGCTTGCCAGAACTGAATCTGTGTGACTGGTTGAAACAGCCTCCTCATAGGTTCCAGCAGCTCCATCTGGGCCAGCTCCAACAGTGCAGGGTACATCACTGCATCGCCACATGCTTTGGCACGAGGAAAGCGTGCCTTATCGAGGAGTAAAACAGCAACGCCTTTGTGTGCACACTGGAAGGCAGCGGTCGATCCAGCGGGTCCGGCTCCCACGACGATAACATCAAACAGTCGTTCCTGAAGGTGTGCCGGTGACTCTGTAACCCACTGCTCACTCGATAGAGACATCATACCTCCTGTGGTTTTACTATCGTTAGAAGACATCATACCATACAGACATCTTCGTTTTCCATATTTGAGTAAAAGCTGTTCTCATGAGCATCTCTCATTCCATAGAGGTAGTAGATACCTCAAGAGAGTGAAGACGATGGAGAAGATCGGTAGGAGTAAAGGGATGTGCAAGCACCTGATTCGATGGAATCTTGAGCGACAGGGGAGGATCTCCTAGCCAAAGTATCATACTCCTCTTTCCTGGGAAGAAACTCAACAGGCGCACCGTCTCCTCTGGCGTGATGGCATCGGCCTGGAGGAGGAGGAGCATTGGTTGGTCGCCTTGACATGAATGATCGAAAACCCATTGCTCAACAACCTGAAGCGTGGCAAAAACTTGCACCTGATAGGTATAGTGTTCAAGCGTCATGAGAAGCAGGCGTTGTAAAAATGGGTCGGAAAGCAAGGCGAGGATGGAGACACATGGTGAGCGAAAGAGAGATGCATCGGTAAATTCAGCCAAAATGTCTCTAATTTCTTGTTGTACCCTCCCTGTGAGATTGAAGTGGCTCGATGACGAAGAGAATGACGAATTTTCTGTCTGAAAACGATTTTCTTCCCCACGGAAAATATCAACGGTCGTCTCCAAAGGAGGCATGCCATATGTATTCTCTCCATCTTCAACGGCTTTCTGAAGCTGATCTAGTAGACGAGAGAGTCTGGACCAGGGGATGAGAGCATAGGGAGAACGCTCATTGGTGAGTGAGTGAGAGACAATCTGTGACACCATGTCAGAGGT
>JAJZEJ010000357.1 GCA_021828635.1 Chloroflexota bacterium | reverse complement strand
GCTGAGCATGACCAACGGCAAAAAGAAGTTATTCCAGATACCCACAAACTGGAAAAGAAAGATTGTCACCAGAGCCGGTGTCATCAGGCGCATGGAGATGGTGGCAAAGGTACGGAACTCACTCGCGCCATCAATACGGGCCGCCTCGATCAGTTCATCGGGTACCGAGGCAGAGGCGTAGATGCGCGAGAGATAGACGCCGAAAGGACTCACGACGCTTGGTAGCAAGACCGACCAGTAGGTATCGGTAAGCCCCCACTTACTCATCAGGAGATAGAGTGGCAGCACCAGGGCGGTACTTGGTACCAGAATAGCGCCTAAGACGGTCGAGAAAATCAGGTTGCGGCCACGGAAAAGGTATTTGGCCATTGCATAACCTGCCATCGAAGCAAAGAATGTGCCAAAGGCTGCGCCAACTCCTGCATAGATGAAGGAGTTGCCCAACCATTGCAAGTAAATCGACCCGTCGTAGGTGAAGAGTGTTTGCAGATTGCTCCACAGGTTGAAGTTCGATGAGAACCAGAAGCCGAAGGTGTTGAACAGGTCACCGATGTTTTTTGTGGAAGAAAAGATCAACCAGAAAAACGGCACCAGGAAATAGATCGTAAAGACCACCAGAAACAACATTGCCCCAAATCCCGACAGGTTGAAGGAACGCAACATGGGTTTGCGTCTCGTTGTGGCGATTTCCTGCTGTGTAGGGAAAGGCACGGAAGCCAATTGTTCACTCATAGTGCTTATACTCCTGCCTGTCGTTGTGTGATACGTAAGAAACCGAAAGAGAGGACGAACGTGACCAGGGCCAGCACGACAGCAATAGCAGCAGCATAGTAGTAGTTGTTATTGCCAAAGGCTGTATAGTAGGCATAGAGGTTCGGTGTGTAGGAGCTGGAGATGTTGTTCGAGATAGCTGAGAGAACCGTCGGCTCATTGAAGAGCTGTAACGTGCCAATGATGGAAAAAATGGTCGTTAGCACCAGAGCTGGAGCCACCAAAGGGATTTTAATGTACCAGGCAGTACGGAAACCCGCACAGCCATCAATACGCGCCGATTCATAGATTTCGCTGGGAATCGCTTGCAGTGCAGCAAAGATGATCAGCATATTGTAGCCCGTCCATTCCCAGGTTGCGATATTGGCAATCGACCAGAGAACGGTTCCTGCGCCCAGAAAGTTGGGAGCTGGTAGACTGAGAGACTGAAACATCTTGACAATGGGGCTGAGTCCTGGATCGTAGAGATAGCCCCACAAGAGTGCGGCGATGATACCTGGGATAGCGTAGGGGATAAAGAAGGCCAGACGAAAGAAGCTCTTAAAGCGTACAACCGTCGAATCCAACAGTAGGGCCAGTACGAGCGCCAGAATGAGCATGACCGGCACTTGTACAATACCATAGAGCAGAACACGGCCAACCCCCGACCAGAAGCCAGGGTCGTGAATAACAGTGAAATAGTTGGCCAAACCATCGAAGGCAACCGTCGCACTTCCCAGTCCCAGACCACTGCGCTGAGAGCGATACAAACTCTCATAAATGGCATAGATGATTGGCACGAGAAAAAACAGAATGAACAGCACTCCGAAGGGCAGGATGAACAGATAGGGCGTTGAGGCTCGCCGCCAACCAGAGTTTGGTGAAGATGTGCGGCCTGTCCCACGAGAGACCCGTGCGCTTATTCCCGCTTCCGGCGTCGTTTCCAGGGCCATATGCTCATTTTCCTTTCTTACTTATGTGGCTGATCTTGATCTTAGCAGGGCGACCGCGCAATCACCCCAACAAAGAGAAATCGGCATATGTAGCATCGTGTCATTATAGGAACGATCCCTTGCGGTCGCCCTACTGAGATGTTCCTACAATGAAAGCGGGCAATGACGGTGTTGTGTCATTGTAGGGGTGATCTCTTGCTGAGATCACCCCTGTCCTCATACACGATACAAAAAGCGGTAGGGCTAGTTGACGCTGAACCCTTGCGATTTCATGAAGGTGACGGTTTGCTGTTGCGTCTGATCAAGCGCACTACTCAGTGTACCTTGACCATTCACCACATTGGCAAAATTGTCTCCCATATCAGTGTAAACCTGGTTGATGGTTGGCCCCCACTGAAAGTTGACATTGACTTGAGCAGAAGCAGTCTTGAAGACATCGAAGACTGCCTGATTGCCATAAAAGGCTTGCGTGCCAGTCAAAAGAGATGAAGAACTATCAGCAACCTGGCTGGCTGGATAAATTGAAGCACCCTGAATCATGTCATTGACACTACCCAAATTGGTGTTGAGCCACGTGGCGAACTCGGTGGCCTGTTGGGGATACTTGGTATTCGTGAAGGCGACCGTGGTAGAGCCACCCCAGTTGCCATCGGCAGTCTGACCCGCCTGCCACTGCGGAATAGGCGCGACAGCCCAGTTGCCAGAGGATTTTGGAGCATTGGCTGAAATGGTGCCAGCACCCCAGACAGCCGATATCCAGGTAGCAACAGCTCCTGTCTGTAAGTCGTTATACCAGCCATTGGTAAAATCTGGCTCGGTCTTGACGAGCTTATTGCTGAGCATACTCTGCCAGTAAGTAGCAACCTGCTGCGCTTGCGGGCTATTAATCGTCTCATGCCAGGATTGCCCATTGATACTGGAGAGCTGACCACCTGCCTGCCAGATCAATCCGGCAAACCAACCAGCCTCTTTGGGTGGGAAGTCTGTGATGTATTCATTGGGGTTGGCGGCATGAAGTTTGGCGGCATCCGATGCATACTGCGCCCAGGTCGTGGGAACGGGCAAATTATACTTCTTGAAGATGTCAGTTCGGTAGTACATAGCCATTGGGCCACTATCCTGGGGGATGGCATAAATAGAACTACCCAATGTCACCTGGCTCCATGTCCACGGCACAAACTGACTCTGCACCGAACCAGCGCCATATTTGGACATATCGACAAGTGAGCCGGTCGTCTCAAAGGTCGGCAAGAGCTGAAACTCGACCTGAGCAAGATCAGGCTCATTCTTGGCCTTGATGGCGGTAAATAACTTGTCGTATTCAGTTGGGCCTGATCCTACATTGCTCAGCGTGACTTGAATGTTAGGATGGCTTTTGTTGAACGCAGCAACCGACTTATCAATGCCCGGAACCCAGGACCAGAAACTCAATTTGACCGGCCCGGTCGTGGTAGTGCTACCTGTACTTGTGGCGCTACCTCCACAAGCGGCAAGGGGAACAATCACAAGCAGTGCGAACCCGATAGTGAGGAAACGGCGTATCCACGGCAGTAGAGGAAAAATACTCCATTGTCTGGTACTCCTTCAGACTCGAATAGGGTAACATCAAAGTTGTTGCACTTCAACGTGCAAAAGAGAGAGTTTTTCAACCTCTCTGGCTAACCTCCTTCCTACAACTAGATTAACTAACCAAGTTAACTAACCAGGCCAGACTAGCTAGAACTGATTGGCTGACCTACAAGCAATTATACATCATTTTTGCAATTTTGCTAGGCTAATTTGCCCCAATTTTGTAGAGTTAGAAAATTTGAGGATAAACGATATCAGGTTCAAGGATGACAGGACAACCGGCTAAAAAGATATATGAAACGTTTCCAGCTTCATCAGAAGAGCGTTATTGTAGATGAATGAGATAAAATACAAGTGGTAAATCTATACAGTAACTCAAAAATCACTATATATATTTACCGCTCGCATAATATATAGACTAACGGGCTGTTCGCGCTCCCTGCTTGCTTTCGGCAAACAGTACAATCATAGCGGGGTTGAAAGCTCCCAGGTCTTGCGGACTGCGGCTACTGACCCAGTTGCGGTCTCGTACCATCTCCTGGTCAACCCAATTGGCTCCAGCATTGCGCATATCGTCCTGAATCGTGTAATAGCTGGTCATAGTACGTCCGCGCACACAACCCGCCGATACCAGCAACCAGGGTGCGTGACAAATGAAGGCAATGGGCTTGCCTGCTTTATCAAATTGCTGAGCAAACTCGCGTGCTTTCGGCTGCATACGCAACGCATCGGCATTCAACGCTCCGCCGGGCAGCATCAGTGCATCGAAATCGTTGGGGTTGGCCTGCTCAAGACTCATATCGACAGTAAATTTGTCGGCCTTGACATCATGGTTCATACCCGTCACCTGTCCGCTTTGCGGCGAGATCAATACCGTTTTCGCTCCAGCCTGATCTAGAGCTTTACGCGGCTCAGTCATCTCAGCTTGCTCAAAGTCGTCTGTGACGATAATAGCCACACGCATACCATCTAATTTGTTGCTTTGCATTCTTATTCCTTCCTCTATCTATCCAGCAATCATGTTGTCACGACTAGCAACAGACAATAGGTACACGCAGAGACAACAAAAAAGGAGACTCAACAATGCAGATACACATCCACGGACGCGATACATCGGTTCCTACATCAATGGATGGCGAGGGCGCGTCGCTGTGGTTGTGGCGTTCCCAGCGTCCAGAGGAGGAGGGCAACAAGCATAATTATCACACCTGAGGCAACTAATAAGATACTCACCATCATGCCGATGAGGGCCAACAACACACCAGCCGCAGTCACAACAGGCCAGATGCTAGGAGGGGTATGCGTAGAATAAGCAGCCAGCAGTGCTTCCTCGGCTTTAGCCGTCAAGGCCGCCTCTTGCGTGGCTCGCTCACGGAGCAATTGACCGATAGAAGCGTGCAGAACCCGTGCATCAAAGGGCTTGTTCAGCCATGTCACCTGCTCCATTGGCGCGGCGGCTGGTACCAGCACAGGAACGGCATCCCATGACAACACAATAATCGGCGTCTCAGCAAAGCGGGGATGGAGACGCGCCTCCGCTACCAGCGACCAGTCAGCATGAATACCATTATCGATGTCAATAATGAGCAAATCGGGAGAGGCTATATCAAGCGCGGAAATTGCTGCTGGTGAAGAAGCCTCAACAACACGCATCTCCTGTTGTTTAAGGCCAAGTGTAATCAACCAGCGAAGCGAGGCATCAGCCTCGATTAAGAGGATAGTACGTTGCTTTCCCTGCGCCATAAATGGTTTCTCCCTGTCGTGATTTACACACTTGCGCCATGCTAACTTTCATAAGAGAGCATATGCGCCAGACATGAACAAAAGATTGCATAGCAGGGTCAAATTCCTTACAAACACCTGAATGAATCTCAGGTAGGCACACTAGGGTGCTGATGTTACAGCTTCGCCAGCTTATAGCCAACGCCTTGCACACTCAGGATATATTTGTGGTTACGCGAGTCTTCACCGATCTTGTGGCGCAAACGGCTGATGTAGACCCAGGTGAAATCAACATCGCGGTGATATTCTGGCCCCCACACCTTCTCTAGCAGCAATTCGTGCGTCACCACCATGCCCGCATTTTGCGCCAATACCGCCAAAAGTTTATATTCGGTACGGCTCAGTTTCACCGCGCGACCTTGCATAGTGACGAGGCGCTGGGCGTAGTCAATAGTGAGATCACCTGTCGTAAAGAGGTTCTGGGCGGGAGTTTGCTCGTTCGGCGCAGACTGACGACGCAACAGAGCGCGAACTCTAGCCAGCAATTCTTTCATGCCAAACGGTTTCATCATCAGATCATCGCAACCAAAATCAAGCAATTGCACGCGCTCATCCTCGTCACACTCATCGCAGAGCATCAGAATCGGTAACGGCGAGAAGTCGCGCACACGCTGCAACAGTTCCACGCCACTCATATCGGCCAGCCGTGTTGAAAGCAGGACGATGTCGGGTTCTTCCAGGTCAAGCTGGCGCAAAAATTGCAAGCCATGATTGACCACCTGCACACGATACTGCTGCTCCTCCAGATTAGCCCGCAAATAGCGCGTTAGACGCGCATCACTTTCAGCTAGTAAGACGCGCATACGCCGATCCTGCTTGAGCGAGAGCGGACGTGTACTGCTCTGCGGCGTAGATGGCGTGTTAACAGGCGTGGACATGGTCGGCAGCATAGCATTCCGTGTCGGCGCAATTGAGGGAGCATAGGGCAACGTGAAATAGAAGGTCGCACCCTGACCGGGACCAGCAGAGTCAGCCCAGATATGTCCGCCATGCGCCTCAACGGTGGCACGCACCGAAGCCAGTCCCAGGCCACTGCCTTTCTGCTCCTCACCCGAAGAGACGCGATAGAAGCGGTCAAAGATGCGGTCGAGATGCTCACTGGCAATCCCGATACCCTCGTCACTCACGCTGATACGTACCTCGCCATCGCCGCTCTCCGCCTGTAGACGCACTCGTGAACCGGGCGCGGCATAGGTGACAGCGTTGCGCAGCAGGTGGTTCAGTGCCTGCTCGATACGCATCACGTCACAAATCACGACCGGCATCTCGTTGACAAAATGCAGGATAAATTGGTGACGCGGCTCATTTTTGCGCCAGCGTTCAACCAGTTGCGTCAACACTTCGGGCAGATAGATTTGTGCCAGACGCAGGGTTTGCGCACCAGCGTCCAATCGCCACACGTCAAGCAACGTATTGAGGATGTCATAGAGGCGGTCGGACTGCGTATCGATCATCTGCAACATCTCGCGTTGCATCGCTGCATCCCAACGGGTCGCACCCCCAAGTAGCGTGGTGGCACAACCCTTGATGATTGCCAGGGGTGTCTTGAGTTCATGGGCCGCCATTGCCAACGTCTCGCTGCGCACCTCAACAGCGGAACGTTCCAGCGTGATGTCATCAAGTAGAATGCCACGTCCCAGCATCTCGCCCTGCTCATCGCGTACAGGAAAGGATTGCAGACGTAGCCAGCGCACAGTGGCATTAACCAACGCGATATCGGTCGCCGCCTCCTGCTCTGGATGCAGCCAGATACGTTCTAAT
>JAJZEJ010000780.1 GCA_021828635.1 Chloroflexota bacterium | reverse complement strand
ACCACTGGAGATCAGAGATGCATGCGACGGAGTGGCAGTCTGTGCCGCATCCACTTCTACAAGTCCAGCTTGAGCGGCAGAGGACAACACATTTGATGCAGGTGTGAACGATAGCGGCGACACACCATAGATGGTAGCTTCTACATCCTTCGTGGAGGCGGCTGCTTGTTGCAATTCTTGCTGAACAGGAAGATCAAATGCCTGCGCGATGGCAATGACCATTTCGGCAGCACTCGCATAGCGTTGCAAAGGGTCTTTGGCGATACATTTCGACAATACACTTGAGAGCGCGGGCGGCAGAGCCGGGTTCAGAAGATGAGCAGCCTTTGGCGCTTCTGTCAGGTGCATCATCATAATAGACATCAGGCTATCAGCGCGAAACGGTGGTGTGCCGGTAAAGACTTCATAAAGAACAATACCAAGCGAATAGAGATCGCTACGCGCACTGACGGGCAGGTTTTGTACCTGCTCTGGCGAGATATAGAGGGGTGTGCCAAAGACCGTTCCGCTCACCGTTTGCGCCCCCATCCCTTGCACCTTTGCCAGACCGAAATCCGAGAGAATTGGCTCACCCATCGCGTTGCGTGCGGTGTGACGAATATCTAGTAGAATATTAGCGGGCTTGATGTCACGATGGATCATTCCTTGCTCATGCGCATAGTCCAATGCCAGACTAATCGGCGTGAAGAGGCGCACAATGTCTACAGGCGGAGGAAACAGTTTCTGGCGCGAGGTCTTCTGCAAATAGTGCGACAGCGTTTGCCCTTTGACATAATCCATCACCATATAAGCAATCATATCCATCTGTGAGCTACCCTCTTGCCCACCTTCCGCGACGTGAAAATCGTAGATTTGCACAATATTCGGGTGATGTAAAGCAGCAACTGTTCGTGCTTCACGAATAAAACGGTTGACGAAATCAGGATCGGTGCGTAGATCAGCCTGTAAAATCTTAATTGCAACAGAACGTTCTAGCTGGGTATCGAAGGCTTTCCATACTTCAGCCATTCCTCCACGCCCTAGCAGTTCTTGCAACTCGTATTTTCCGAGGCGTCGCAGAAATGTACTCATAAATCTTCCCCTCAATATGCCGATAGGCTTTATCTCAATCCTATAGTATACGTCTGCCTAATTGCTGTCAACATCGAACCACACTCTCCTCTCTCTTTTTTAAGGTGGGAACCGGTTCGTCATGTCTGCCACGGCCCATTGACCAACAAGCATGAACACGGTGAACGATTTCCACCTTCTCTTCCTAAAGTATGCAATAGTATGTTGCTAACAAGAAGATCAAGTAGTAGTCATTTTCTAGTCTTGTTATTTCTTTTCATCTTCCCTTTTATTGGCCCTCTTTTTTCCAATACGACACATAGATGGGAGTTACAACGTGATCTCTGAGGAAGATATTGCAACAAGGCAATATGTAGTGTTTAAGAGGAGAATAGATTTATGGCAACTAAAACACAAGATCAATGGGCATTGTGGCTACTACAGCAGAGACACGGCGGCGACCCGGAGATACTCAAAATCATGATGCAGCCCCTGCTGCAAATACGCGATGCAGTGTTACAGCATGGCGCAATCGTAGCAGGCAACACGGTACTGGATATCGGCAGTGGTGATGGCTTGATTGCCTTTGGCGCTTTGTCGCAGGTGGGAGAGCATGGTAAAATTATCTTCAGCGATATTTCACAGGATTTGCTGCGTCACTGTCAAAACATGGCGGCACAATTGGGCGTCATGAGCCAGTGTCAGTTTGTGCAAGCAGCAGCCAATCATTTAGAGGCTATTCCAAATAGTTCAGTCGATGTTATCACAATGCGCTCGGTGTTAGTTTATGTACAAGACAAACACCATGCCTTCCAGGAGTTCGCACGTGTTCTCAAGCCAGGTGGACGCCTCTCACTCTTCGAGCCGGTTCCCTATCTCATGCATCCCGAACCACCTCATCTATTCTACGGGCATGATATCACTCCCATTATGCCCATCACGCAAAAGTTGAAGGCGGCATACGAACAGCCCTTCACACAAATGATGAAGTTTAATGAGCGTGAACTGCTGCAAGATGTCGAGGGAGCCGGTTTCAACGAAGTGTATGCCACTATCCAGATAGCCGTAATTCCAGATATTGGCAAACGTTTCAACATGCAGCCTGTTCCCTGGGAGACATTCCTGAAAACCGCGCTCAACCCACTGGTGCCACCGCTAGAAGAGATTATGCGTAGCACCTTGACGGATGAAGAGATAGCGCGTTTTACCAGCTATATGCGTCCCCTCGTTGAGAGTAATCAACGGTTAGATCGCTCCGCCGCACTCTACCTATGGGCCATGAAGCACTATTAGCACCGATTTTTGGCAAAATCTAGCATTTGACACGTCGGCATGGGTTCCGTGCGGAACCTATGCCGGTGTGTCAAATGCTAAACTCAATTATGAGAGACTTTGACATATTCCTCATCTTTCGCTATTATCCACTTAGACTGATTCGCTTTCTTTCTTTTTCACCTGCATGGTTACGAGGTATTTGAGAAACAAGGAAATAACAACGTGGATATTCATCGCCTTATAAGAATACTGGCTGTCATCACCTCATTTTGCACCTATCTGATTGTCTTGATGGGAACACTGGTGACGACGACCGGTTCGGGACACGGCTGCGGCAATTCCTGGCCGTTCTGTCATGGGCAGATCATTCCTGGAGTGATTAGCATCCAGGGTATCATCGAGTATAGCCATCGCATCATGGCTGGTGCCGACGGTTTCTTAGTGCTGATCCTAACCGTTTGCGCCTGGTTTATCTACAAACAAGATTTTCGCGTCCGTCTCTTCGCCTTCTTGAGCCTGTTGTTCCTCGTGGCGCAAGGAGCATTGGGCGCACTTACTGTGGTTTACGAAGGTACGTTCGCGCTCAACTGGTTGCTCGCCATCCATTTTGGCCTCTCGCTAATCGCCTTCGCCAGCGTGATTCTGCTGACCATTCGGCTCTATCAGGTAGACAAAGGACAACCCTATGTACCGCCTGTGCGCAAACTGCAACTACCTGTATTAGCAATAGTGATATATACCTTTATTGTGGTCTATAGTGGTGCGCTGGTGGAGCATCTGGGTGCAGTCGCGGGCTGCGGTCAGCAAATCCCTGGCTGCTCTACCTATATTCCCAGCTTGACTTCGCTGGCAGGTGTGCAGATGCTGCATCGCTACGCCGCTGCGCTGGTCTGGTTTGCTACATTAGCCCTTTTGATTGTGATTCTACGCAATTACCGCGAACGCCGCGATCTCGTCGTTGGTGCGTGGTGGTCTTTTGTCCTGGTCACATTGCAGGCTATTAGCGGTATGACGACCGTGTGGACTGAGGGTCAGATGATTGCCGCACTGATGCACGCAACGATCATTTCTGCCTACTTCTCCATGCTCTGCTATCTGTGGATGCAGGTTGGCTGGCCGCACAACAAGCAGCAACAGCCAGCAGTGACTCAGACCGAAGAACAGCAATCGATGGAATTGCATAGCATCTCTTGATCGCTTTTCGCATGAACATAAATTACTGCATCAAATAGCATGACACCTACAAGGGATGTCACTACATATAGCACTCATAGACGCCTACAGCGGGCGGAACATACATGTAGTGACGCCCCTTGTGGGTGCCATGTTATCAATACCGTATGATGAAACACCTCATTTATTTCACATGCACCTTGACTCTATGCCATGCATCGTTCGCGTAGCCGCCGAGATTCCAGAGTTGAGACACATTTGCTGGCTGCGTATGCTGGCTGCTATCCCAGGCACGAGTAATGATCTCCAGTTCACCAGGGTTCGCATCTATACTGGCCTCCCAGAAACACCAGGCAAAGGGACCACTTTTATGCGTTATAGTTGCCGGTAGCCAGCTTTTGCCGTCATTAATAGAAAGCTCTACCTTTGTAAGAGGTGGATTTTGACCGGTGATCGCGTAGCCCTGCACACGCAGTTGGCCTTGTTTGACTACCTCACCTTCCCGCGGTATGCAAATGACCGCATTGAGCGGTATCTCCTCTATCGGTACGCCCTGGTTCCAATCGACATTCTCTTCCGTAACATTCGACGGGAAAAGTTTGTAGTCATGTATCTGGAAGTAGTTATTCGAGGGTTGATTCTGAAGCATGATCGAATGCAACCATTTGACGTTTCTGGCTCCGATATAGCCAGGCACGATGGCAC
Source organism: Chloroflexota bacterium (assembly GCA_021828635.1). Next base: position 2,630 of record JAJZEJ010000780.1, on the reverse strand, counting down.
GCAAAGGGAAACCATGCTCTGGCGCTAGCGGTTCCTCATTCATGGCATAGGCCAACAATACATCAGAGGTTAGCGCCTTTTGCAGACTGATCGAACAGCCAAAACCAACCTGTTGGCCCTCTTTATGCACTTCATCCAGACCAGTAAAAAGCGCATAGCTGGCATCGCCATCAATGCTCACCTGCTGTAGCACATCACGCAATAAAACTCCACGCCAGAGAGCTGTGCTGATAGCATCCGCTCCCCAGGGTATCTCGTTGAGAATAGGTCGCACTTTCATCAGTTCATCGCGGCGGCTCCCTGTACATTGCAGCGTAGCTGTGACAGTATGCTCTGGAAAGCGTGAGCGCAATTCATCAAGCGTCAGTACGAGTGGATGTTGTACCATGCCGCTAATCATCAGGCGATAGCTCTGCGCGTCAATCTGCGGTATCGTGCCGTGACTGCGAATAAAGAAAAGCTGCGGCGGCGTGAGAAACGAGCGGAGCAACAGATCGAGCGGTGTACCCGCATTCAATGGTTGCTGTTGATAGATCGTCAGTGACGGATGATTGGCTACTATGCTCATTAAATCCTCTCCTCTCCTCTCTTCTCTTCTCAAAAGCTATACAGGTTCGTGTGTCAATGTTATTCATACTTCCCTCATCACGTCACGGGCCGCCTCAACTGTAACAAAGGGGCTGTGATAATGCTCAGAAAGGCATCGCCTGCCTCTACAAGAAAGTAGTCGAGATTGGCTCGACATCTGCCATGCGCGTTCAATCCTTCAGCCTTTCTGCAGAATCCCTTCCCCATGCTGCTTCTCTTGACATTCTACGCTCATTCTGGTATATTTGTTCCAGTTCTTTTGCACACTGGCAATTCAATACTGTTTGGGCATTTCGCGGTAAATCGTTCTCGCGAGTAAAAGCAGTAACATACTAACCATAGTGTGTCTCTCGATACGTAAGCCTAGAATCTACAAGCCGCTTGCGCGAGGGGGGTGACGAACCATTCCAAACTAATGTAACAAGAGGAAAGTACCATGAAAATCAAAGTGACCAGCATCTATGTGGACGACCAGGAGAAAGCACTGCGCTTCTACACCGACATCCTGGGCTTCGTGAAGAAAACGGATGTCACTCAGGGTCCGTACCGATGGCTCACCGTCGCGTCACCCGAGGAACCGGACGGCGTCGAGCTGCAGCTCGCCCCCAATGGCAACCCGGCGGCTAAAGCCTACCAGCAGGCGATGTTCGAGCAGAGCCAGCCAGCCGCCATGTTCTACGTAGACGACGTACAGCACGAGTACGACCGCATGAAGGCCGCGGGCGCAGAGTTCACCATGCCGCCTACCAAAGTTACCGGCTCGACCATCGCCATGGTGAACGACACCTGCGGTAATCTGGATCAGATTGTCGCGCTCGACCGCTGGCAGTAGCTGATTACCAGTTGACAATGGTACTGGCGGTATGATAGTTTGCAGGAGATCAAAACAAGCTCGAAAAGGGTGCTTGGCAATGAAAACGATGTTGACGGAGAAGCGCACGCTGGGCAAGACGGATATGCTGGTGACGCCGCTTGGTCTAGGCTGTCACGAGATGCGTCTCGTGACGCCGCAAGAGGGTGAGCGCCTCGTGCTAGCTGCACTGGATGCGGGACTGAATGTATTCGACACAGCAGAATGCTATGGAGAGAGCGAAGAAGCTATCGGGCGGGCATTGGGCAAACACAGAAAGGATTGCTATCTTTTTACCAAGTGTGGTCATGCCGCCGGTCTTGATCTACCTGATTGGTCGCCGCATCTACTCGAACAGAGCATTGAACGCAGCCTCAAACGCTTACGCACCGATTATATTGATCTGTTGCAATTACATAGCTGTCCACGCGAGATATTGCGGCGTCCCGAAGTTATCACGGTACTCGCGCGAGCCAAAGAACAGGGCAAGGTACGCTATATCGGCTATAGTGGTGATCGTAAAAATGCGCTTTATGCGATTAAAATGGGTGTCTTCGATGTGCTGCAAACCTCACTCAATATAGCCGATCAGGAGGCCATTGACCTGCTACTCGTTCCAACTAAAGCGCAGCATATGGGCATTATTGCCAAGCATCCCATTGCCAACGCCATCTGGCGCTACGATCAATTGCCGCCAGATCAGCACCTGCAAACCTACTGGAAACGCCTCAAGACGCTCAACTACGATTTCTTGCACGGTGATCTGGATGAAGCCGTCAGCACTGCCCTACGCTTCACGATGAGTTCATCGGTCGATCTCGCCATTATCGGCACGCTCAACCCCACACGCTTTGTCCAAAATCTCGCATCTTTGCAACAAAGCATGCTCTCAGTATCAGAATACGAGGTCATTCGTCATCGCTGGCGCGTCAATACCTGGTGGCGGCGCATTTTCCCTGGTGGGCGCAGAGGCTGGCGCGGGTGGAATTAGTTACGAAACAGTTCAGACTTGACCTCTCTGCTATACTGATGGCATGACGACAGAAGAACAGATAGCATCTCTGACAGCACAATTGAATCAAGCTCTCGCAGAACTGAGCCGAATGCAAGAACAGTTACGGCTCGCCCAAGCACGCATTGAAGAGCTAGAAAAGAAGAAAACGCCACCCGCCGCGTTTGTGAAAGCGAATGT
>JAJZEJ010000489.1 GCA_021828635.1 Chloroflexota bacterium | reverse complement strand
GCTATGTCGAAAGCGTACTACCTGGAGCGGAATGAATATGTTGAGTGGCCTGCCGATGGTGGTCTCTACGATGTGACTGTCCCTGGTCAGCACCAGACCTCACTGGCCCTGCCCTGGGGTGGAACCTCTCATCCGGTCTGGTTCAAGCACGATCCGCGCGTTGCCAGCGTCAAAGCTCTTGGTGGTGTGTTCGACCGTCAACTGATGCAGGGTGTGCCACTCATTGTGCAGGCTGCATTAGAGAAGGTTCAAAATCTCTCCGATGACGAGAAGTATGCGGTACTCTCTCAGATAGCCTCTGGCGTACAGAACCAGATGCCGCCGCGTGAGAACCCGCGCATCAACACCTCCCTGGATTCCGTCTACGCTTCGGGGCCGCTGAGTCGAGTCCACTGTGTGATACACGGCAACTGTAACTATAAGCAGACCGCACTGCTTCAAGCATTCGCCATCCACTCGCTCCTCCAACAACCTCCCAGGCGCATTGGTTTTGCCTCTGCTTGTCAGGCTTTTGGTCATCACGAGTTGTTTGGTGTGCTGAAGAATTTCGGACTCGTTATGGAGCCGATTCTCACAGTTTATCGGTAACACATGGGTGAGGTCCAGGGTCGCCCAAAGATGACACTTGGACCTCATTGATGAAGTGGCAGTAATCTCTGCGGAGGACAACACGATGCATCTGATAGATTACCTCGACAAAGGTGCTTCGCTCGGCGGCGAGTTCCCTTGTCTGACGATGGCAGGCCAAAGACTCACCTATCGAGAAGTACAAGAAATCTCCTGGCGCGTCGCTCGTGCGTTGCATACATCAGGTATACAAGCGGGTGCGAAGGTGGCTATTCTCTCAGCGAACGACCCAATTGCGTTTGCTTGCGTCTTCGGCATCTCCAGAGCGGGGGCGGTATGGTGTCCCATCAATCCGCGCAACGAGGCCGCCGAGAATCGAGAGTTGCTCGACCTGATAGATTGCACGTGCCTCATTTTTCAGAAGGCATTCGCGCCGCTCGTTGAGCAAATCCGTAAAGACCTGCCCAAGCTGACAACGCTCATTTGCCTCGATGCCCCCGTCGCGTTTGCTCTCTCCTTCGATCAGTGGCTCCACGGGCTGAGTGCCGAACCCTGGCAGGTTGCTCCGGTTGATGATATCGCCATGATTGCAGGAACCGGCGGCACTACCGGCAAACCAAAGGGAGTGATGCTCAGTGGGCGCAACATTGAAACCATGTCGGCACTGACGCTGATGAGCTATCCATTTGAGGCGCGTCCGGTGTACCTAGCACTCGCACCACTCACGCACGCGGCGGGTGTGCTGTGTTTCCCGATCATGACGCTTGGCGGAGAAATCGTCATTATGCCCAGGCCGGACCTTACCGAATTCCTTGTTCTCATCGAGCAGCATCAAGTCACGCACACTTTCCTGCCCCCAACGCTTATCTACATGCTACTCAGCCATCCTGAGCTGACTTCGGGAAACCTGACATCGTTACTGTGCCTCTGGTATGGAGCAGCGCCCATGTCAGCAACGCGGCTTGAGGAAGCTATTGGCAAACTTGGTCCTGTACTCGGTCAATTGTTTGGTCAAACCGAGGCTCCAATGATGATCTCAACACTCTCACCACAGCAGCATCTCCACGCAGACGGCTCACTCGCGCAGGAGCGGTTTTCGTCGGCTGGTCGCCCAACGCCGCTTGTCAATGTTGCGATTATGGATGGTGAGGGAAACATACTACCAACAAGCCAACGTGGCGAGATCGTAGTACGCAGTTCGCTTGTCATGGAGGGCTATTATAAAAATCCATCTGCAACAGAGGAAGCTCGCCGTTTCGGTTGGCATCACACGGGTGATATCGGCTATCTGGATGCCGATAACTACCTGTTCATCGTTGATCGGGCAAAGGATATGATTATTACTGGTGGCTTTAATGTCTATTCCGCCGAAGTCGAGCAGGCATTGATGGAACATCCCGCCATCCAGGACTGTGCCGTTGTTGGGCTACCAGATGACAAGTGGGGTGAGCGCGTGACGGCAGTGGTGCAAACCCGCCCACACTCCAGTGTGACTGAGAGCGAAGTACGAGCATTCGTCAAGGCGCGAATCGGTAGCGTAAAAGCGCCGAAGCAGGTTGATGTGTGGCCAGACCTCCCCAGGTCCAAAATAGGCAAGGTACTCAAAAACGAGGTGAAGGCCCGCTTGCTTAATCGGCCCACACAAGAAGGTCAGTAGCCTACTCGTAGGACTACTGATCTCACCGGCTTGTTGCCATAGCGGCCAAAGAATGTTTACTTCACCACGCGAAACGAGAGATGGGTGGCACCCGGCGTCTCAAGCGTGCGAATATGTTCCAGATGGATCGGTTTTGAGCCAAGGTGATCGAAGAGGCGCACGCCTTCACCCAGCAGGACATGGGCCACGCTCATATTGATTTCGTCGAGCAGGCCCACCTTCAGAGCTTGTTGAACCGCGCTGGCCCCGTGCAGGGCAATATTTTTCTCACCTGCAAGTTCCCTGGCTTTGGCAATCGCGCTCTCGATGCCCTCGGTGACAAAGTAGTACTGCGTCTGGCCCTGTTTCAGGGGTTCGCGAGCTTGCGATTGCAAGACAACCACCGGGCCGGGAAGAGGTGTGCCATCAGGCATGATCCACCCCTGCTCATTATCAATCTGATGAAAGCTTCGGTGTCCCATAATCACTACGCCGCCCTCGTTGAGTTGATCGCCTATGACCTCATAGAAATGTTCCATAGTGCGTCCCATCCAGGCGAAGACTTCTGAGACATCATCATTTTTATCGGCGATAAAGCCGTCGAGCGAGACCGAAAGGCCAAACGTAACTTTTCCCATGGTGTTTCTCCAATCTTTGTGAATGCTATGCTACGACATCGTTTCTAGCAGTTCTGTGAGGCGCTCATAGGAATCGTTGAGTCCTTCTTCCATGCCGCTCTGGAGCGCACCATCGCGGTCGGCGACCGACTGGAAAACAGATTGAGCGGTGAGCCTCGTTCTTCCTCTGGGCAATGCTTCCAGGATGAGCGTTTCGAGAGCCACATGTCCTGCTTCCAGCAATCCCTCAAACTCAAAGGTATCGATGATGCGTTCGGGTACGCGGACTTCGTGATACACACCGTGAAAGCCGAATTCGTTGCCGCTCTGATCCTTCTGGAGGTAGCGCCACTGCCCGCCGCTCCTTGGCTCAAAGGTGACGAGCTGCGTGGTGAGCCTTCGTGGTCCAAGCCACTGGACATACAGCTCTGGATCGGTGAAGGCTTGAAACACAAGCTCACGCGGCGCGTCAAATTCGCGCGAGAGGCGCATTTCCTGTTTCCCCGGTTCCGCGATAATGGTCGTTTTGTTCTTGTTCGCCATCCCTCTTTCCTTTCAAACTCCGCTATTTAACGTGGCCGGTAATGCACGCGCATCACGCCGGACTTGTAGGTCTTCACGCTTACCAGTTCCAGGTTGACTCTATTGGTGAACACGCTCTGCCCCTTGCCAATGGCAACGGGATGAACCATTAGCACATATTCATCAATCAAGCCGAGCCGCACAAACGTTTGCGCGGTGCGAATGCCGCCAGGCACACCCAGGTCACGGCCTGCCTGCTGCTTGATCTTTTGTACTGCTTCAACCAGATCATCATCACTTTTCACCACGAGCAGCTCTGTATTCTCCCACACAAGCTTTTCTTCCCTGTTTGAGAGAATGAACGGGTGTAAGGTGTTCACGGCCTGCGCAATGGCACGCTCTTCCTTTGAGGCCGCAGGGTTTTGCGCGACGCCCAGCCAGTAGGGAATCATCCCGGAAGCCGTTGGATAGCCAATAAAACCCTGATCAACGTTTTGAAAGAAGGCCACAATGTCATCGTTGAGTTCCTGATCGGGTGTCTGCGACATCCAGTCCAGTTCGCCGTTTGGCCCACAAAAGAAGCCATCCAATGTCATCGTCATGTTAAGAAACACTTTTCTCATAGTTTCCTCCGCATTTTGTTCCTGGTCTCATTTCTGCTCTTGCTCACTTTGCGCACGCTTCTGTTTCTCATCTTCTAACACCTTATCTAGTGCCTCAAAACGCTCTTCCCCCCTCTGTCTCGTCTGCTGAACCCATGTTTCAAATTGGGACAGTGTTTGTAGATTGAGGCGATACAGGTGCTTCTGCGCGCGTTTTTCCATCACCACCAGTTTGGCCTCGCGTAAAACCTTGAGATGCTGCGAGACCGCCTGTGGGCTGAGAGGAAAGTACCCGTAGATGTCTGTGGCTGTGAGTTCGCCGCAGCTAGCAAGGATCTCTAAAATGGCCCGTCGTGTCGGATCGGAAAGCGCAACAAACATATCCATGGACATAGTGTAAAGTATTGACTTTATCAAGTCAATACTTAAATACGGTTGGCCAGTACTCCCTAAAACGCACGTGCCGACGGATTTCACAAAAAGTGGAGTCGTTGTGGGAGATGGATGCATTGACCCTGGGCCGTGACGATTCTCAGATATACAATACATCCTCTGTATATCCAGAATCTCAAGTTCCTTCAGGATTTTTGGATACATGAGTATCCTGTCTCTGCGTGCGTCTCAAGAAGCACAGGTTCTTGCGTGCCTTTCTACCGCTCCGGGAATTTCCGTTGCCGAGCTTCTTGGCTCCTCCCCTGATGTACCAGTAGATGTTATTTGGACACTTCTGACCCACAATCGCGTCTTCATAACCGCGAGGAAGGCGGAAACGAAAATTCGTTGAAAAAGAGACCACCGCTGAGCAGTTTTCTCACGTATGTGCTACACTAGAGCCATTCAGAGATGTACGAGAGGTAGAAAGGAAAAGATATGGTATCGCAGCAGACATCTACGAGCCAGCGCAGACTCTCCGTTTCAAGCTGGAGCCTGCACCGAACGCTGGGAAAGCCGCAGATCTATGGCGTTGAACAAGGCGTTCCCTTTTCACGTGAGTCGTATAACAAGGGGCAGTCTACGCTATTAGAATTGCCAGCCCACTTGGCTGCGTTCGGGATTACGACGTTGGAAATCTGTCACTTCCATCTTCCAACACTCGATACTGGCTATCTTTCTGAACTTCGCTCGGCTTTGCAGACTGCACACATAGAACTCTTCTCCCTGCTCATCGACGAAGGAGACCTGACGCACCCAGAGCATGCTGCACGTGATCTTGCCTGGATAGAAGGCTGGTTGGAGATTGCTGCCCATCTGGGGGCGAAGCGAACCCGTGTTATTGCAGGTAAATCACTGACCGAAGATGCCCTTCAAAGAAGTGTTGAGGCGCTACTCGCTCTGGCCGAGCGGGCTGAAAGCCTGGGCTTGCGTCTGATGACCGAAAACTGGTTCGCCGTTCTCTCTCATCCCCAGGCCGTTCACACACTCTTTGAGCAGCTAGAGCAGCGTGTTGGCTTATGCCTGGATTTTGGCAATTGGAAGGGGTCTGACAAATACACGCAGCTTGCATCGATTGCAGGCTATGCTGAATCGTGCCATGCCAAAGCGCACTTTTCCGCCCCCGATCATCTCGATCAGCAAGATTACGTCCGTTGCCTCACACTCACCCGCGAGGCATCTTTTGCCGGACCCTATACCCTCATCTACGATGGCCCAGATGATGATGAGTGGCATGGGTTAGAGCTAGAGCGAGAGATCGTGCAGCAGTATCTTTAAGCACGCTGCTTCAATGGTTCGTGGCTGAGCTTGCCGTTCTACGGTTGTGTTCTGCTCGTTTAGTTGATAAGGGACAAACATCTGATGAAGGCTATTGTCTATGATGCTCCGAAGCAGTTAAGCTATCGAGAGATGCCAACGCCGGAACTAGCGCCTGATGAGGTACTCATTGGTGTGCGCTCCTGTGGAATTTGTGGAACAGATCTGCACATCCACGAGGGGGAGTTCCTGGCCCAATTCCCGCTTATTCCGGGTCATGAATTTGCCGGTGAGGTCGTTGCTGTTGGGGCTGCTGTCGAAGAGATCAAGATAGGTGAGCGTGTCGTCTGTGATAATACTGAACTCTGTGGTCACTGCTTTTACTGTCGGCGTGACGAGCCACTCTTCTGTGAGAACTTTCTCTCGCATGGCGTGAACATCGCGGGTGGGCAGGCCCAATACGTTGCCATTAAAGCTGAGAAGGTCTTTCGCTTTGAGCATCTGAGCTGGCAGGAGGCGGCTCTGGTTGAGCCAACGGCCTGTGCTATTCATGGGATGGACCTCATTGCTCCCAAGCCGGGCAGTTCTGTCCTGCTCTTTGGTGCTGGACCGACGGGGATCATCCTGGCCCAATTGCTCAAATTAAATGGGGCTGCCCATCTCACGGTTGCCGCCCCAGCTGGTGCAAAGCTCGATCTTGTCTCCCGTGTAGCTGCTGATGAGGTTGTTCCGATTGATCGTAATGATGCGCCGTCTCACCGTGAGCGTTTATTGAAGGCGCATCGGCATGGTTTCGATTATGTGGTGGAAGCTACTGGTTCACCACAACTCTGCAATGAAGCTTTGCAATATGCGCGTCCAGGTGGTCATATTGTGGTCTATGGCGTCTATCCAGCAAACGCTCGCCTTAACTGGAGTCCCTATGAAATCTTCCAGAAGCAACTGACTATCATTGGATCGTTTGCACAGGCGCATTGTTTCGACCGGGCGCTCTCCTATCTTGAAAGCCACAAGGTCAAGGTCAATGAGATGGTCACTCATACCTTTGCTCTCCAAGAGTATGCGCATGCACTGGAGACCCAGCGTTCTCGGCAGGGAATTAAGATCATTATAGAGCAATCCTAGCTTCCGCCTGGCCGCCGCCGCGAGAACGACTGCTGGTGCTGAGACGGCAAATTCTGTCCAGTGGTGTTCGCCGATGCCAAAGATAGCGAGGCTCACCTGATCGGCTAACTCAAT
>JAJZEJ010000173.1 GCA_021828635.1 Chloroflexota bacterium | reverse complement strand
AATCTCGCATTGTTTTACCTGATGCCTCTGTCACTTGCGATGCACGAGATCGTGGCGAGGGAGATATTGTAGAATATCCTGTACTGGTGGTTGAGGTACTTTCTCCAAGTACAGAAGCCTATGATCGTGGACTCAAATTTGCGTACTACCGTGATTGTCCCACGATACAAGAATACCTACTGATCGATTCTCAGCGCCAGGCGATAGAGGTCTATCGCCGTGAACACCGAGATCTCTGGGTATTGCGTACTATCAGCCCTGAGACTGACGTGGAGCTAGCGAGCCTCGGTGTGCGCTTCTCCTTTGACGCTGTCTACGAGGATGTGGATTTTCCCTAAATACGATCAGCTAACATCCACAAAAATCTTCTCTTTTGGGGGCATCTCCGGTAGAATAAGATTGTAACGTGCAAGTATAGCTGCAATCTGCTCATGCTCACGTACTACCAGTTCATGAATTTTCAAGTAGTACGCTTTTCTTTCAAATGCCGTCTTTGCCCTTTCGGCACCTAATAGCTCAATTAATCCCTGATATTCGAGTTCGTTGACGATAATATGCAGATAATTGGAAAATTCACTGTTACATCCTAGTGGATAGCCAACTGGCAGCGATGGATAGAGATACAGAAATTCTTCCATTGCCCGGTTGGTAGACTCAATCTTCTCAGTTAGCACACAGAACCAGTGAATTTGTTCGTGGATGTATGTGCCAAGTAGGAGTTCCGCGTCATCCATATCATGTGTACTAAGCGTAAGTATTGGATGGCTGTGAGGAATTACACCCTGTTCAATTCTGACCTGCTCGGTGTAGAGCCACTTATTCAGTGGATACTGCTCAAACAAACGTAACAACTGATTTTTCGTTTGTTGCTCTCTCTTATTTCCTATAGCCAAAGAGATTTCTGGTAGTGTAGAGAATGGTTGGTTCATTCTTTTTCTCCTAATCATTCCATTTCATTCTCAAGCGAGATCACATAGGCACCATTACTATCTCTCGGCAATAACTCGGCTGGCGCATCTTCGCTCAAAACGCCTGCGGTTCCACCAAAAGTCTGCAAGATGCCTGCAACCAGATCAAGATAGCGTTGTATCTGCCGATATTCCCTTTGACGTGAGGAAAAGCGTACCGTTCTGTCCTGGTCAATCACAAAAGGATCAATGCCGCTTAATTGTTTGAACTGATAGCCCATTGGAAGCCAGGGAATGGGATAGGTCTCGCTCGCTTTTACCGCGATTTTGCAGTGATGACCATTACCGCACCAGACTAATATCTTTGCCTCTGTTGGCAGGTTCTCTATAGCTTTGAGAAGGTTGCGTGCCTGCTCTTCCTCACGCCAGTTTGTAACTTCTTGACTAAAAGTATCGTGCTGGCGCAAATGTGCTGGCATGTGCAAGACATCGGCTTCGTAGGGGATAAGTGTCCAACCGAGATCGAGGGCTGTTTGCACGAAGACTTGCATTTCAGGATGAATAAAATATGCGCCAACCTGCTGCAAATCCTGTTTGGGCAATTGCCTGGTTTGATGAATCTCCGCAATCAGTTCTGGTACTTCCGCGTTGAGTGCTTCCATTGCCAGATAGCGTGCGCCCGCCGTGTGTGCTGCTGATAGGAGTTGTTGACCGACGCGCCGTGTACGAATGCAGCGTGTATAGCCATCATGCGCCTCATTCATCATGACAATCCGTGAACGCTGAAAGCCGATAGTGATGATTTCATCGACTGTATGCCAATGAATGACGGAAGGATGGTTCATGGTGGCTCTTCCTTTATAAACTCAGCCGTTATTGTGCTTGCCTCGCTTTGCTATAATTGTGCCATACTCAATGTAAAGGATACCACAGGCAATGGCTGAGAGAGCAACGGCAACAGAGACAACGCGCAACGCGCAGAAAATACTGGCACGAGTGAAAGGGTTGCATGAACATATGCAGCCCGACGAATTTCCTCTGCTCAACGTTCCCGCGATCTGGGATAGTGACGTGTCAGAGCAGCGGGGACACGCTATCCCTGGCGATGTCATCGTGACCAATCAGCATATCATAGGGTATGCTCTAACCACTTTTCCGCGCAAGCACCTCTTTTTTGATGCGCTTCCATTGTCTCAACTTACCACTATTTCACTGCGTAACAAGAGCCATGAGCCGCTTTTTCGAGAATTGCTGATTAGCGACGGCAAGCGCAAGGTCTATGTTCGCGCCCCACAGAAGCAGATGAGTTTGCTTCATACTATGTTGCGCCATGCGATAGAAACCTATGCCTCTACCTCGGCAGCCCAGGTGGAAGAAACGACACTTACGGAATCTGAGAATGTCACGCCTACAGGGCCGGTGTATGGCACACAGGACATTCGCGCACCCTTCGAGCGGTCGCTACTGGCGATTGTGCTACTCTTCGTTGGTGGATTGGTGCTAGAAATAATAGGCGCGAGCGCGTGGTCAGCGACAGGTAGCTCTCAGATAGGATTGCCACTGGTTATCGCGGGTTTGTTAGCCTTCATTTTCTCCATCATCGTGCTTCGTCAACGCCAACGTCGCTAGCTCAGCTATTTCACCACGTTGCCGCTATATTTTACCGCAAGGTCGCTCTGTTGGTTTGCTGCAATTGTTGCCTGCTGTGCGAGTTGCCGTTCGTAGGTATCAGCTAGCGGCATAGGGGACCAGAGCTTATGCGCCGGTGCGTTCAGGGCGACAAAGACGCCGAAGCGTTCCAGATATTTCGCAGCACTGGGTACTGGAAATTCGGGTATGCCAGGTGAAGTATCCTGTCCCAGGTTGAGTGTTACAATACAGCCATCAGCAGGATTAAGGGTAGGTTGATAATTCAGGGTGAAAGCTAGTAGCCCTTGAATATTGCTGGTAAGCAGATGAAGCATATTATATTGGTAAAACTCGTCCTGCGCTGGATAGCAAAAGGGGCTTGGGCCAGTGGGGAGCAGATTTTTGTTGTTAAAAGCGGTGGTTACACGCCAGCGATTGTTAGACCAGGAAATGCTAAATGGCAGGCGATGTGCATCCTGTGTGGCTCCTTGCGCGTCAATGTCTGGCTGATCGGTGGCAACAGGCTGTCCATTTAAGGTTGAATAGTTCCATAGCGAGTGTACCATACCATATGTCACCCATTCTGCTGCTGGATAGGATAAATGCTGAACGTATGCCGAGAAGCTACAAAGCAGCAGACAATTCTGCCCATCGAACCAGCAACCATTCTGTGCCTGTTCCTCGAAGATATCATCGAGGCAGTGAGCATGTGAGTTAATATTCGTGTCGAGTTGAAAATGCAGCGTAGCATGTAATGGTTGTGTGGCTTTGATATCCGGTTGTGCGTTGCTATACATTGATTCTGCGTAAGAGAGCGAAACTGCGTAAGATTCGCCGGGTTGCACAATGGTCGTGACCTGTTGGGCATCGAGTGCAGTTTGCATAGCCTGTGTGAGTGCTACTCGTTGTACTGGTGGCAACTGAGCTAGCGAAATTGAGAATGAGATCAGCCAGGACGAGTGACCTTGAGTGTTACCTATACTCTGGTTATACTGGCAGGTGTCATAAGCGAGGTCTGGTGGAATTGAGATGGTGCAGTGCTGATCTGCAAATGGTGGTGCATGCCAGATAAGATGATGTGTGCCGTTTGTTAAGATCAGCGCGTTGTTAGTGCCGTAAGTTGGTAAGGGGTTGATGCGCTTGCCATCAACGAAGAGTTGACCCCAACCAGGGCTACTATCCAGGTAGAAGCTGTCGATGCCAGGATTAGCAGGCTCGGTTGGTGTCGAAAACAGTGCGTTTGTGGCGTTCAGGACTGTCGTGCGCGTGGGTGCATAATCGAGCAGCAAGGCGCATATGAGAATTGTGGTAAAAATGGTCAGTGCCGCACTTTGTAGGATGCGCGTGCGTCGGTTGAAGCGCGGAGCCAGCGGAGAGCGAACAAAACGTCCCTTTGACGGCATAACTGTCTGTGTTTGCTCTTCAACGACCTCATCAAGGCTGATGATCTCGACATCGTGATCGTTCAGGTTATCGTAGTCCTGCGTATCCATTGCTAGCCCTTTATTATAAAATCATGTCATGTTAGCTGGAAAGGCATAATATTGTGCATAACAGCCTGGTGTCCTAAAACTGTAGCGGCGGCACTCCATGCCAGATATGGCGTTCCCAACGGCTCGTGCGTCTGCCCATGATGGTACTCGGCAAATTCCCACTGGTTACCCTCTTGTTCCTCACGGCCTTGTGCGTTGGCACGATTAAGTGCGTTGAGTACATGTTGCGCACGTTCTTTCATATTGTAGTGCATCAAGCCAAGAATATAAAAGCCCGTCACCATCGACCAGAGACCACCATTGTGGTAGTGATAGGGCTGATTTTTCATCGTGCCAAACAGGTGATTGGCTTGCAAAGCGGCCCAATGTGCATCGCCAGTTTGAATGACCGGCCAGAAGGCGGGCAACATCGCGCTAGCTGTCTGCTGTTCTAACCCCTGTGTGTAGCGTTCAGCCTGCTCGCGTTGTTGTTCATTACCGAGACCTGTGAGCAGTGCCAGCCCGTGCGCTAGAGCATCAAAGTAGTTGGTGTAACCAGTAGGCGAGAAAGCCGCGAGCCAGTGTTGTGGTTCTCCCTGTTCGGCCTGCTGACGATAGGCGTGGGTGTGATAAACCTGCGGATTAGCAAGATGAGCCATGTCGGGCCAGTAGTTGAGCGCGAGTTGTTTGTGCAATCTATGTGCTTTTTCCAACCACGCTTTTTTGCTGAATACCTCGCCGCCTAATTGCAGAGCTAGCAGATAGAGCAACTGGTCCGAGAGGATGTAGCCTTCCAGAATGTACTCATCGGCCCAATTGCCAGAGATGGGTGTGTAGAGCAGGCCGCGATTGTTATATTCCCAGCATTCAAGCAGAAACATAGCGCGTTCAACCTCCTGTTGATGAAGATATCGACGCCAAAGTTGTTTTGTCATGGACAGATAGGCACTCGTGCCGATAATATACCAGAGTGGTGCATCAACACGACCAACTAAACGGCCATAACTTACCTGCTGACCATCGAGCGAAACATTGCTAGGAATTTCACCGTGTGGTCCCTGATGCGTTTTTAGCGTGTATAGTGTGCGCTCCATACCTTCGATCAAGAGCGAATCACCACTAACTAAAGCGGCCAGACCAGTAATAATGCCATCACGCGCCCAGACTCGTGCGTAATTGTCGATTGCCACTGGCGAGGCGATAAAGCCGCTTGTTGTCTGGCAACGCCGCAAGAGTGCTAATGCTTGCTGATATGCCTCTGTTGTCAATGTATCTTCTTCACGTATCGTCATAACTGCCCATCCACGGTACTTATTGCATTACCGGAAATTGCAAGCCCAATTGTAGATATATTTCTGTGAGTTCTATGGCTTGCGTGATTGGACCAATCTGTTGAACTTTGAGCGCCGCGATAGCCTGTCCCACGCGAGCGGCATCAATGACAGGGTAGCCATCCAGGATGGCTAGCAAGAGACCCGACCAGAAGGCGTCACCCGCGCCTGTCACATCGACAACTGGCACTGGATGCACCGGCAAAGCATGGATTTGCCCATCACACGCGACCAGTACAGCGTCACCACCCATTGTTAAAACGACGTTGCGTGCGCCCAAAGCCAGGAAATGTGAAATATATTCTACGGGGGGTAGTCCTTCGCCGAAGAGGCGACTACAATCGTCCAGTGATGGCTTTGTAATAAAGACGTAGGGATAGATAGTTTTGAGCAGTGTGAGCGGGTCACTTTCCCATAAGCGCGGGTGATAGTTGGGGTCGAAGCTAATCAGGCAACTTGCCTCGTATGCCTGTTTGAGAAATTGAGCGATGGTCGAACGTGATGGCTCACGAGCCAGAGCAAAGGCTGAGGTATGCACCAGGGCAATGGAAGGTAGCAGATCAGTGGGCATATCATCGGGAACCATGTGAGCCTCTGCTCCACGATAGATCGTAAAATCGGGAGTTTTGGTATTGCGGCTGATAATGGCTACCGTTGTTGGCTCATGTGGAGTAGTACGAACATAAGTGGTATCGACGCCAGAGGTTTGTAAATGGTGGCGGAGTAGTGTGCCTAAAGAGTCATCTCCCACTCGTGTCACCATCGCTACAGAACCGCCCAAATGGGCAATGTTTTGAGCTAGATTAGCCGCCTGACCGCCAGGATACATCGTAAAGGTGCCTGCTTCGCTCAAAGAGCTTTGCATAGTATCTGAAATGAGATCAATCAGAACTTCGCCTACCGCGAGAACATCAATGTTTCGGTTTGGTAAGCGGCCATATTGGTGTTTGTCTGGTAATTGCTGCACGCTTCTCTGTCTCGCATTCTAGCCAGATTACTGTGTTGCCCACGTTGGCTGTGGTCCAGTTGTAGTACGTTCTATCAAAGTTGGTTGAAGCCAGATCAGCTCTGGCTCTTGGGTAGGATTGTCGAGCTGCGCCATCAATTTCTCAATGCCCAATTCACCCATCTGGTGCATTGGTTGCTGCATAGTACTCAAGCCGAGTAGCTCTGAAAGTTCAATGCCGTCATAGCCGATCACCGATAGTTCATCAGGGATTTGTATATTCAGAATTCTCGCCGCCTCTATGACGCCGATTGCTTGCACATCAGATGCGACAAAAATAGCCGTTGGATGCTGTTCGCATGTCAGCATCTGCAATGCAGCTTTCCGCCCCCCCTGTCGGTTCCACTCAGTAGCGATAATCAGTTCAGGGTCACAAGGCATACCCCCCTCTTTGAGAGCTTTTTTTACTCCCTGCAAACGGTCTGTCGCTTGATTAAAACTATTGCCTTCAATAATACCGTTGATAAAGCCTATACGCCGATGCCCCATCTGTACCAGGTACATGATTGCTTGATAGGCTCCTTCGACAT